>JANOKV010000528.1:0-11724 GCA_031419415.1 Hyphomicrobiales bacterium
CAAGCCCGACGACTGGACCAGCGGTCCCCACCTCTGGCTGATCGACGCCGTCGGCGAACCGCGCGTTGTGGCGGAGGCGCTGGCCATGCTGGTCGAGACGCGGTTCAAGGATCAGCCGGTGCGGATGGTTGTGCGCGATGCGGGCGGCGGCGTGCGGGTGGACTATCCTCGGGCGCTGACGCGGCACGGTGAGCAGCGGGTGTGCGCATGACGACGGTGAAAAACCAGAGTATCTTTACGATCAGGCGCGCCAAGATCGTCGCGATCATTGTCGCGCTCGCACTGTTTTGGACGTGGATGTTTCCTTCGGTGACCCTGCGCTACCGGCTGACTTACGAGGTCGATGTCGACGGCAAAGTGCACACCGGCAGCAGTGTCATGCAGGCCGGCATGTATGCAGGGCCCCTGTGCGGAGGCTTGGGTTGGGCTCCCTGCTGGTCATTCATGGGCGAAGCCGTAGCGGTCGATCTCGGACCGCGCGGTGTGCTGTTCTCCCTGCTCGCCGGTTCGAGCAAGCGCGGCGCAAAAAATCCCATCAGCGGTTGGCCTCTGCCGCAGGTCGAGCACGTCCAATTCCTGCCGGTCTACGTCATGCGCCGTGCGGGATTGTGGAAAGCGCCCCCTGGCTATACGGGCGGGTCGGTCGGCGAATGGCAGGCTGCCGAAAAGTTGCGCACGACGGTCGAGCTCGCGCCGTACGAAATCCCTGAACTCGTACGGTTTCGCGATCTGAACGATCCGACGACGGCGGAGGTCGTCGATCCCGCCGACATGACCAAGAGCTTCGGACCCGGCGTGCGCTTCATGCGCGCGACCATCACCTTCGTCGATCCCGGCTGGTGGCCGATGAGCTACGCCGGCGCCTTCGGCGTGCCGTTCGCTCGCTGGCTCGGTGGCGGCGAGCCGGTAACGCGGGGGATAGAGGGGCGGTTGCCAGCAATACTTGCCGGTGTCGAGAAGTACAACCGGATGGTGATCGACCCACGAAATCCCCAGGGATTCAATCCCAATACAGGCCATTTTGTGAGGAAATGACAATGAGTATCTCTCCGGAACTGATGTTGGCCATTTTAGCCATGGATTCGTATAGCCGTGGTTATAATCAAGGAATATCCGGGCTCGGCGGGGCGGGAACGTCAATCGGAACCGCAGTTCTGGGTACAAGCTCAAACACCGCTGAGCGAAGTGATGCCGTCGCCGCTTCCTTCTTCGCGCAGTCCTACACGTGGAACGGGCAGACGGTGATTTCGTATCGGGGGACGGATGCGCTCACTGCCGGCAACGAGCTGGGCGGCAATATATGTCGATGACGTGAGGCCGTGGACGAAGTCGCGTGTGCCACCGGGGCAATTCTCCTTCCCGTCATCCCGCAAACGTGATGCCACTGGTCGAGCGTCGTGCCGAAGGCGCGTAAGCATAGTGATCGGGACCCAGCGTAAAAAGCGTGCCAAGCATTCGAGATCCGTGTCCTGCGGACGCTCCTTGCGCTGGGTCCCGGCGCTCGTCGTGGCGCAATAGCCGCTCCTCGGCCAGGATGACGGATAGAATTGAATCGTCCCCCCAACCTCACGGCGCGAGCGTATTGACCTGCGGGGGCGGTGGTGGGGCATCGGGGTCTTTTTCGCGGTCGCCGGAGAGTTCGCGCAGGCCGTCGCGGCCGTAGGTGTCGGGACGGAATTCGACGCGGCCGTTGGGTTCGACCCACGCTGTGATGTAGGCGAAATAAACCGGCATCTGTCGCGACAGAACGATGTCGGTCGCCTGCCCGCCCTCGAGGATGGCATCGATGCGGCGGCGGTCCATATTGGGTTCGTCGCGGGCGATCCAGGCGGCCAGATCGAACACGTCCTGCACGCGCACGCAGCCAGCGCTGAAGGCGCGCGATGCTTGGCCAAACAACGGCTTCATCGGCGTGTCGTGCATGTAGACGCCGTGCTCGTTGGGCATGTCGAGGCGCACGAGGCCGAGCGCGTTCTGTGCGCCGGGGTCCTGGCGGAACTTGATGCGGCTGGCTTCTGCCGTCGTCCAGTCGATGGAGCTGGCGTTGATCTCGGCCCCATTGAAGTCACCCTTCAGGACGCGGATCTGCTCTTTCTGGAGGTATTCGGGTTCTTTGCGCAGACGCGGGATCAGATCGAGCGTGGCGATGCTGTCGGGTACGCGCCAGTGGGGGAAGAAATTGAGCGCGCGAATGGACGCTTTTACCACGGGGGTCTGGCGCTCCGGTTTGCCGGCAATGACCCGATGGCGCAATTCAACGACGCCCTTGTCGACGGCCTCGAGCTGGAAGCCCGGCACGTTGACCACGATGTAGCGGTCTTCGATGCGCTGGCCGATCAGTTCTTCGATGCGTTGATGGTTTTTCTGAAGCTGAGCGATGCGCGCCTGGATCGGTACGTTCATCGCCTGAAGGGTTGCGCGGTCGATGCGGCCCGAGACGCGCAAACCGTTGCGTTCCTGGAAGCGGCGCACCGCCTGCTCCAGTTCGCCGTCGAAATTGAAACTGTCGAAGGACTGCGGCACGCGCACGTCTCCGGTCGCTGCCAGTCTGCGCCGCACGAACGGCACGCGCTCGTCATCGTCGCCCGGCCGCATGGCGCGGGTGCCTGGAATTTGCGGCCAGCCGCCCTTTTGCGCGATCGCCGTGTAGGCCTCGATGGTCGCTTGCAGGGCCTTGAGCATGGCGTCGCTGCGCAGCGGTGTCTCGCCCGTGCGCAGGTCGTTCTGCGGTTCGGCGGGCGCTTTGGGTCGGGCTTCGCGCCGGGTGTCGTGACGCTCGGACTCGGAGCCGAAACCGGGAAGATTGCGAATCCAATCGGGTCCCTGAGCCTGCGCAGGCGGGTCAAGAAGCAGCACGAACAACCCAGCCACCAAGGCGGCCACGCCCTTCATCGCGCGCGCGAAACCAATCTCGATCCGTGTGCGCGCGCCGGAAATGCCCCAAGCCTTCGTCCGTGTCATCCGCATCCTGCTCGCGTGCTCTCGCTGATTGCCGACGATGCGTCGCGCCCCCCTCGGCCCAGCACATCCAGATTGCGTCCCGACCCTGCGTAGGGTCGGTTTGCGGCAGCAAAGTGATGGTGGTCCCAGAAACGGGGCGACCTATAGCCCATTTGCACGAAGCCGCCTAACGAGGCGGTCGCTTGTCCAAGGCTAATATCGATCGGGGAGGGATCGTGTATTCAACTCTGCGTGCAAGCGATATCTTGTCGCAATTCGCCGCCCGTGAAGCCAGTCCCGGAGGGTCGCAACGTGACCGAAAGCCCCGTTCTGATGACCGTTGACGACCGTGGCGTCGTCAACGTCACGTTCAATCGGCCGCAGGTCAACAACGCCTACAATGGGGATTTGATCGCCGCTGTGCTCGAGGGGCTTGGCCGAATCGAGCAGAACGACCGTGCACGGGTCGTCGTGCTGCGCGGGAATGGCCGCCATTTCCAGGCGGGCGCCGATCTGGCCTGGATCAACGCCGTGCGGCCGCAGGGCCAGGACGCCAATCTGGCGGCCTCGCGCGCCACCGCCGAGGTTATCGATCGGCTCAATCGGCTGCGCGTGCCCGTCGTGGCGCTGGTGCAAGGGGGATGTTTCGGCGGCGGCACGGGGATCGTGTCGGCTTGCGATGTGGTGATAGCGGCCGACAACGCCATCTTCTCGATCGCCGAGGTGCGGTGGGGCCTGCATGCGGGCATCATCATCCCCCACCTCGTCGACGCGATCGGTGTGCGGCAGGTTCGGCGTTACGCGCTGTCCGGCGAGCGATTCGACGCCGAGGAGGCGCGCCGCATCGGACTGGTGCACGAGATTGTGCCCCTGGGGGAGCTCGACGCGCGCGGTGCGGCGATGGTGGCCCAGATCCTGGAAAATGGACCCTCGGGCCTAGCGTCGACGAAGCGCCACATTCTGGAGCACGCCCAGGGCGGCCTGGATCAAGCGGCGCTCGACGGGTTGATCGAGAGCCACGCACGCGCCCGCCAAACGGCGGAGGCGGCCGAGGGGTTGGCGTCGTTTGCCGAAAAACGCAGCGCCAGTTGGGCGCCACGCAAAGCCTGAGCCGAGCGGGCGCTATCGGCGGATCAGCTCGGTCTCGATCGAGATATCGATTTCGTCCGACGCCAGAGGAATGCCGCGCGTGACGCCCCAGGCGCTGCGCAGGATCCGCGTCTGCGCGGAGAACCCCGAGACATGCTTATTCTTGTAGTTGGCGTTCACGGTCGCCATTGGATGTTCGCCGCTGAAATTCCAGGTGACCTGCAACACCACCGGGTTGGTGACGCCCATGATCGTCAAATCGCCAGCCACTTCGCCGGTCTTGTCGCTGATGCGCTTGATCGCGGTGCTGCGGAAGGTGATTGCGGGGTGACGCGATGCGCCGAAGAAATCCGACGACACCAGGAGTTTGTCGAGGGCTTCCACACCCGTCCAGATGCTGGCCACCCGCATCGCCACCTCGAGCGAGCTGTTCTCGGGCGCTGCGGGATCGAATTCCAACAACCCCTCGACGTCGAGCACACGGCCCGACTGGCGCGACAGACCCAGATGGTTCCACGAGAAGCCGACGTTGGTGTGCTGCTTGTCGATGGTCCAGGTGTCGGCGTGGGCCGACACCATTGCGGACATCCAGAGCCAGAGCGCCGCCGTCAGAGCCAATCCGAGGGTGCGCGGCCGATCCGCGAGACGGCTGTCGATGGGACGCTGCATTGTCGTCTCCCGGTTGAGCAAAAACGAAAGCTGCGTGCCGCCGCGCGGGACCGCAGTCGGCAGCAGAACTCGTCGCGTGATGAGGGGGTTTAGATCACGATTGTGGCAAAGGCGACACGATGCGACCGCCTGCGGCTCAAAGACCGGCCGCCATGCCGCCGTCCACCGCCAGCTCGGCTCCGGTGATGTAGCTCGAGGCGTCGGTCGCAAAGAAGAGCGCGGCTTCGGCCACGTCTTCGGGGCGACCGAAGCGACGCAGCGGGGTCTGGTCGAGCAAAGCTTTGTTGAAGATCTGGTTTTTGAGAACGCGCGCCGTCAGCCCCGTTTCGATGAAGCCCGGCGCCAACGCGTTGACGCGAATTCCGAACGGAGCGTACTCGACCGCCAGGGCCCGCGTCAGCGCCGAGACGGCGCCTTTGGTGGCGGAATATCCAGCGAGCTGGCGCATGCCACGGTGGCCCAGCACCGACCCCACGTTGATCAGCGAGCCGCGACCCGATTTGCGCAATAGCTCGAAGCCGTCACGCGCAATGCGGATCGTTCCGTCGAGGTTGACAGAGCGAATTTTTACCCAGTCGGCATCGCTGAGATGGCGAAAGTCCGAACGCACGTTGATGCCGGCGTTGTTGACGAGCACATCGACGCGCGCGTGCTCGGCCGATAGGCGGTGGAACAACGCAGTCACGTCGTTTTCGCGTGATACATCGACGGCGAGGCCTGTGGCTTTGCCGCCAGCCTCCACGATGGCGCTGGCCGCCCGTTCAGCAGCGCCGCCGTCCAAATCCGCGAGGTAGACCGTGGCGCCTTCGGTGGCGAACAAGGCTGCAATCGCTCGCCCAATTCCGTTGGCGCCTCCGGTGACGACGGCGACGCGGTTCTCCAGTCGCCGTGCGGGAACCGGCAGTGCTGCGGCGCGGAAGCTGGTCGTTTCCATCGTCGTCATAACAGATACCGATTACTTGAGCGGGCGCGGATCGTACTCGCGGCCAGAGGCGTGGTGGTGATCGTGGCCGATCTTGAATTTGACGCCGACACGGATGATGTCCACGTCGAATTCCGCTTCGTGCCGAACGGCCGCCAAGTTGAATTCGCGTGAGCCATAAAAGCCGCGTGAGTATTCACCGAAGAGGATTGCGGGTCCCCAGTCGAACTCGACGCCGCCGCCGACGATATAACCCGCCGTCGTCTCAGCGGCCTTGATGCCGACGCCGGGTTGCTGCGCTTCAAAGCCTAGCCACGACACGCCCGACGTGGCGTAGACGAGCAAGTCTGGCCGCAGATAGGCGCCGACGCGGCCGCGCAGATTGAAGAGGTAGTCGAAGCCGTAGTCCGTGCCGTTCACCAGCCCACGCGCATCGCCGAAGCTACCGTCGATCTCGACGCCGATCATGAAGCGGCTCGAGATGTTGAAATCGATGCCGCTCGAAAAACCGCCCGTGTAGCCACTGTCCTGCGTGCCCGAGGCCGACAGCGGTTGGGTTTCTTGCACGTGCATGCTGGTGTGCTGCCCGAAGACACCGAACTTGATGATGGCGCTGCCGTCATAGCGTTGCGCGTTCGCTGGGGCGAAGGTGGCGGCCAGAAACAACAGCGCAATCCCAGTACGTGCATAAATCGGCATCTCGACATCCCCGCGAATCAAAATGATTAAGACAAATTTACGCGCTTGGCGCAGGCACACCAACCTTTGAGGACTTCGGACTCGGTGGAAATCCATCCCGAGTGCGGAAAATACATCACCGTAAAAGCGACGGGTGGGAGGCAGGATTACTCCGCCGCGATGGCAGGAGGCACCCATTTGTCGCGGAGCGTGACGAGTTCTTCGGCGGCGCTCGGGTGCAACGCCATGGTCTGATCGAAGTCCGCCTTGGTGGCGCCCATGCGCATGGCGATGGCCGCCATTTGCACCATCTCGGCGGCATCCGGTCCCAAAATGTGGCAACCGACCACGCGGCCTGAGTCGGCGGCGACCACGAGCTTCATCAGCATGCGCTCTTCGCGGCCCGACAGGGTGTACTTCATCGGACGGAAGCGGGTCTTGTAGATGTCGACAGAGCCGTGCGTTGTGCGCGCGTCCGCTTCCGACAGGCCCACGGTGCCGATTTCGGGTTCGGAAAAGACACCGGTCGGCACGAGGCTGTGATCGACGGTCCAGGGCTTGTTGCCGAAGACGCTGTCGGCAAAGGCGTGGCCCTCACGGATGGCGACGGGCGTGAGATTGACGCGATCGGTGACATCGCCGACGGCGTAGATGTGCGCGACATTCGTGCGCCCGTGTGGGTCGACCAGAATCTGGCTCTTCTCACCCAATCGCACGCCGGCCGACTCCAGGCCGAGGTTCTTCGTGTTCGGTGCGCGACCAGTTGCATACATGATTTGCCCGGCTTCGATTTGCGTGTGGTTCGAAAGCTCGATCCGCAACTGCTGTGTTTCGCGCGTGACGGGGAGCGGGTAGATGGCGCTGGGCGTCGCGCCCGTGATGATGGTGACGCCGCGCCGGCGCATGGCGGCCATGAGGTCGTCGCGCAGGTCCTCATCGAAGCCGCGTAGTATTTTTTCGCCCCGGTAGACGAGCGTCGTGTCGACACCCAGGCCGTTGAAGATGCCGGCGAACTCGACGGCGATGTAGCCCCCGCCAACGACGACGATCGATTTGGGGAGCTGCGGCAGATGAAAGGCTTCGTTGGACGAGATGGCGTGCGCGATGCCGGGGATCGACGGCATTACGGGCCAGCCGCCGGTGGCCACGAGTATATGGCGCGCGGTAACGGTGCGATCGCCCGAGGCGAGGTGGATCTGATGGGGTCCGGTCATCGTCGCCCGCGTGGCGATGACCTCGACTTTGGCGCGTTCGAGATTGCCGCGATAAGCCTTCTCGAGGCGGTCGATTTCGCGATCTTTGTTGGCGATCAAGTCAGGCCAAGAAAACGTCGGCTCGGCGTCCGACCCAAAGCTCCAACCGAAGCCTTTGGCGTCTTCGAATTCGCCGTGAAAGCGGCCAGCGTAGACGAGCAGCTTCTTGGGCACGCAGCCGCGAATGACACAGGTGCCGCCGACCCGGTACTCCTCGGCGACGGCGACCTTTGCGCCGTGGCCCGACGCGATGCGCGCCGCGCGGACGCCACCAGAACCCGCGCCGATGACAAAGAGGTCGTAGTCGAATGACGACATTGGCTTCGCAGTCCTTATATCAGGCGGTTGAACGGGGTGGCCAAATGCCGACGCCTGTCAGTCATCGTCGTCGGTCCACCCGGCATCCAACTGCAAAACACCTCCAGGCCCGGCGATGAACGCCATATCGACGAGACCGAGGAACAGCCCATTCTCGACGACGCCGGGAATCATCTTGAGTGCTTCGTCCAGGAGTTCTGGATCTTCGATTTCGTCGAACGCGCAATCGTAGATGAAATTTCCGTTGTCGGTCAGGAACGGGCGCCCGTCTGGTCCCGAGCGTAGGGTGATCGCGCCGGCGCAGCCCACCTCGTCGGCGCGCGCGAGGATGGCATCGCGTGTCGCGACGTGACCGAATTGGACGACTTCGACGGGTAACGCAAACGCGCCGAGGGTGCGCACGCGCTTGGACTGGTCGGCGATGACGATGAAGCGCTCGGCGGCGACCGCCACGATCTTCTCGCGTAGCAGCGCGCCGCCACCGCCTTTGATCAAGCGCATCTCGCCGTCGATCTCGTCAGCGCCGTCGATCGCGAGGTCGAGCGCGGGCGTTTCGTCGAGCGTGGTCAGCGGAATGCCCAGCGCCTCGGCTTGTGCGCGCGTGGCTTCGGAGGTCGGCACGCAGATCACGTCGAGCCCGGCTTTGACCCGCTCGCCCAGCAGCTCCACGAAGAGCCGCGCCGTCGAACCCGTGCCTAAACCCAGCCGCATCCCCGGCTCGACGAGCACGAGCGCCTCGGCGGCGGCTTGGCGTTTGTGGTTTTCGGTGGTCATGCGTGGGGCTCCAACAGGTCCTTCAAGTCGCAGGCAAATCGTCATAGATCAAACGCAGAGAGTATTTGGCCGACCGCCGGAGACGTGTCGTTCAATCGGGAAGGAGTGCATTTGTTCTGATCCACTCCTCATCATCCGACTCCAGGCGCCAATCGATCAAGACAGCGACCGCGTCTCTGTTCTCGCGTTCGGCCATGATCGTCTCGAGCGTAGATGGTTCGGGTATCGGTGCACCATCTTCGATCATTCCCTCGAAGTGAAAAGCCAACGCTTCCACTGCCAAAGCTCGCGCTTCGTCCAACGTGGCGCCGACGGCAATGCAGCCGGGAATATCCGGAAACGACACGCCATAATCGCTGTTTCGCTCTTTGTAAATCAGAGCGACATACGAGCCCATGGGATCACCTCAATTTCAATCTTGCTTGTTATTCGATCGATCGGAGCGTGCCGATCGGAATGTCTTTCTTAGGGTGGGGTACCGTCACGCGACCGTCCTTGGTCGGGTGCTTGAACTGAACGTGACTGCCCTTTTGTGCCACCTGCACCCAACCGTCTTCCTTCAACGCTGATATGACGGCGAGGTTAGTTAGGCTCATAGGGTTCTGATTGCGTTCACGTGAATCCCTGCTCGGCGCGAACTTCCAGACATGCCGCTATCGCCTCCTGAATATTCGTGACCGCTTCATCGCGGGTCGCGCCCTGGCTGATGCATCCGGGGATGGGGGGCATTCCGCAATCCACACACCGTCTTCATCCCGAACGAGTGTAATAGTGAATTTCATCCCGATCTCCCGATTGGATCGTCCACCCTGATCATCTGGAGGCATACTTCTCGAGAATGTCCTCGCGATCGCAGGCTTTCATATCGCCACGCTTGAAAGCCTCGTAGCGACGTGTGGCTTCTTCTGCCCATTGTCTATCAATTGCGGGATCAGTGATAGCCAAGCTCGCACGGATGTTTTCGACCAGCGCGATCCGCTCGCCCTGGCCCAATTTGCGTGCTTGGCTGATCAGCGTCTCCAGTCTCGGTGTGGTATCTGTCATTCGACGTTCCCTGTCGGCGATCAACTCATTGAAGACTCAAATCCCGCCCATCAACATGTACTTCAGCTCGACGAATCCGTCGATGCCATGGCTCGAGCCCTCGCGGCCGATGCCCGATTCCTTGACGCCGCCGAAGGGCGCGAGCTCCGTCGAGATGATGCCTTCGTTGATGCCCACCATGCCGTATTCGAGGCCTTCCGCCACGCGCCAGACGCGGCCGATGTCGCGCGCGTAGAAATAGCAGGCGAGACCGAACTCGGTGTCGTTCGCCATGCGGATTGCTTCTTCTTCGGTCTTGAAGCGGAAGACGGGGGCGACGGGACCGAAGGTCTCTTCGCGCGCGCACTTCATGTTGGACGTGACGTCGGCCAGCACCGTCGGCTCGAAGAAGTTGCCACCCAGTTTGTGGCGCTTGCCGCCGGTGACGATGCGCGCGCCCTTCGCCAGCGCATCGGCGATGTGCTCTTCGACCTTCTCGATGGCGGCCTTGTTGATCAACGGTCCCTGCACGACGCCCGTCTCGGTGCCGTCGCCGACTTTCATGGCGGCGGCCGTCTTGGCGAGTTTCGCCACGAACTCGTCGTAGACTGCGTCCTGCACCAGCAGGCGGTTGGCGCACACGCAAGTCTGGCCGGCGTTGCGATACTTCGACGCCATCGCGCCTTCGATCGCCTTGTCGATATCGGCGTCATCAAACACGATGAAAGGCGCGTTGCCGCCCAGCTCCAGCTCCACCTTCTTGATGGTCGAGGCCGATTGCGCCATCAGCACCTTGCCGACCTCCGTCGAGCCCGTGAACGTGATGCCGCGCACCTTCGGGCTCGTGGTCAGTTCGAGACCGATTTCGGCCGACTTGCCGGTGATGACGTTGAACACGCCCGGCGGAATGCCAGCCTGCCGCGCCAGTTCCGCGAGCGCCAGCGCCGTCAGTGGCGTTTCCGTGGCGGGCTTGCACACCACCGTGCAGCCGGCCGCGAGCGCGGGCGAGACCTTGCGCGTGATCATGGCATGCGGGAAATTCCACGGCGTGATCGCGCCGATGACGCCGAGCGCCTGCTTGATGACGATGATGCGGCTGCCGTGTTTGAAGCTCGGGATCGTCTCGCCATAAACGCGCTTGGCTTCCTCGGCGTAGAACTCGGTGAAGGCGGCGCCATAGAGAATTTCGCCTTTGGCTTCGGCGAGCGGCTTGCCTTGTTCACTGGTCAGCAGCAACGCCAACTCATCAGCGTGCGCAATCTGCAAGTCGAACCAGCGACGCATGATGATCGATCGCTCCTTGGCGAGCAGCCGGCTCCACGGTCCGAACGCGGCGGCCGCCGCATCGATGGCGTCTTTCGTCTCCTTCGTGCCCAGCCGCGGCACCTTGGCGATCTCTTCGCCCGTCGCCTTGTTGATGACGGGAATTTCCGGCGTCCCAACCCACTGTCCATTGATGAAGCACTGCGTCTTCAGGAGGGAGATGACTTTCGTGTCCATGGGAGGTCTCCGACGCGGGTTGGAGGGGGAGATGCCGTGCGGGGCCTGTTGGCTCCTGGCTGCACAAATCGTAGGGTCGGGCGGTATCCGGCGCAAGTCGAGCCGTCGAATGGGCCGCGCGATGGATGCTCAATATAGGGCGTGGGATGGACCAAATCGAGGAGGGATGTCGATGAGAGCGAGGTTTTCAGACAAGGTCGCAGTCGTGACGGGTGCGGCATCGGGGATTGGTTTGGCGATCGTGCGCCAGTTGCTGGGTGAAGGCGCGAGCGTCGTGGGTGGTGATCTCAATGGCGATGTGTTGCGCGATCTTGCAGCCGAACTGGGCGATCGCTTCGCGCCGTTGCCGGGCAACGTGACGGTCGAAGCCGAAGCCGAAGCGCTCGTCGCATGCGCCGTCGACCGCTTCGGCACGCTCGACCTCGCGTTCAATGTCGCCGGAGGCAATCGCGCCGGCTACATCGTCGATCAGAGCGAGGCGGACTGGGACTTCGTCATCGATCTGTGCCTCAAGGGCGTGTTCCTCGGCATGAAGCATCAAGCGCGGCAGATGATGCG
>JANOKV010000529.1:0-8378 GCA_031419415.1 Hyphomicrobiales bacterium
CAAGCCCGACGACTGGACCAGCGGTCCCCACCTCTGGCTGATCGACGCCGTCGGCGAACCGCGCGTTGTGGCGGAGGCGCTGGCCATGCTGGTCGAGACGCGGTTCAAGGATCAGCCGGTGCGGATGGTTGTGCGCGATGCAGGCGGAGGTGTGCGGGTGGAGACGGTGCAGGGGATGCTCGATCGCGCTGCGGTCGAGGCCACTTCATGAGGCGCTTGGGTCGATTTTTGCTGTGGCTGCTGGCTGCGATCGGCGCAGTCTTCGTGCTGTTCGTGCTCTGGTTGATAGCAACCGGACCGCTGTTTAGGGTTGGCGCACGTTTCGAATTCAAAGTCGCGAAGCTGGGCTTGGTAGCGGTTTGCACCGCTACAAGCAGAGCGGCGGGAATCGACACGCGACTTGCCCTTCCATGCGTCCGACGTGCAGCAGCGGAGCCTCGGGAATGAGGACCCTCGGTCGAATCATGCTGTGGCTGCTCGCCGCAATCGGCGCGATCATCGTGCTGATCGTGCTGTGGTGGATGACGCAAGTATCGAATTACGTGCACCGTTTTCGGCTTGGCGTCGAAATCGCGACGCCGGAAGGACTGCGCACCAGCTCGAGTGTGATCGAGATACGCAAGACCGATTACAGGAGCGGCCTGCCAGAGATGAGGGGCGTGCGAAGCACTGTTCACGGCGAAGCGGTGTTCGTCGATCTCGGCCCGCATGGCCATGTGATCGCGCTGCTCGGTTTCGGGCCGACGGCAAGCGAGGACAAGATCGCAGCCTTGGCCCAGCTCGCCTTCAGCCGCACGAATCCACGGCTCACTTTCGATCAAGTGCACAAGCTGAAAGGGAGTGCAGACCTGAGCGGCTCCCTCGTTCCTACGTTGGTGACGTTCACCGATCTGGGCGATCCGCGCACGGCCAAGGTCGTCTACGCCGCTGAGCGTGCGACCGGCACCGCAGACGGTGATCCGCCGACCGGCATGATCGACAACATGGCCGAGACCTTCGGCCCCGGCGTGAGCGTCAAGCGCGTCTGGATCGAGATGGTCGATGTCGGTATCTGGCCATTGACGATGTTCGGCATCGGCGGCGAGCCCATCACGCGCGGCATCGAGGGGCGGTTGGGGTGGTGGGGCAAACCTTTCCCGTGGATCAAAATGATCGGACCGACCACTGGTGTCGATACTCGACCATTCGTTTCGGGTGAATACCGGCTTATGACTGAGCAATTTAGAAGGAGTATGTAGTCATGACAATTTCCAGCGACCTCTTTATGGCCATTCTGGCGATGGATGCCTACAATCGCGGCTACAATGAGGGATTAATCGTTCCGGGGACGCAGATTGGCTTGGCGTCACTCGGGCAGAATTCTTTAATTCTAACAAATATTCTCGCAGATGGAACTGTGGTCCGCCTCGACCAACCCGCCTCCTTCTTCGCGCAGGCCTACACGTGGAACGGGCAGACGGTGATTTCGTATCGGGGGACGGATCAGCCCGGCCTGGATATTGCGAATGGTTATGGACTCGCGACAGGAAACTCGCGCGCCCCACAAGGGCTGATGGCGCTGGATTTCTACAGGTCGGTCATTGGCCTTGCCGACCCCCAGACGGCCAACGTCGTCTTGACGGGCCATTCCCTGGGCGGCGGGTTGGCCACACTGTGTTAATCCTCAGTCCACCACCTCGACGCGCACCGGGGTGAGGCCGCGCGCGCGAAACCCGAGCACGCCGGCGGCCGCATCGGACACGTCGATGACGCGGCCAGGTTTGAAAGGGCCGCGATCGTTGATGCGTACGACGGCGGACTGGCCGTTTGCGATGTTGGTGACGCGCACTTTCGTGCCGAACGGCAAGGTGCGGTGCGCCGCCGTCATGGCCGTCTTGTCGAACGTCTCGCCGCTCGCGGTCTGCTGATCCTGCCAGTAAAACGACGCGATGCCTTCGAGATCGTGCGCGATCGCGCGCGCGGGGGCAGGCGGCTTCACGGGGATCGGCGCGAGCGAGCCCGTAACGACGCCCGACGCTTTCGGGCGCGCTGGTGGACGCTCGACGTGGACCGTCGTCGCCCACCCGAAAATCCGAGGCGCGCGCGGCGGTTCTTGCGCGTGCGCCGTCACGCCATGGGCGATCATGAGCGGTAGCACGAGCAGCGGCAGCGGGAGATGTGGCGCGCGACGAATCATCCTGCTTCATATCGGGTGGAAAACGGGCAAAGCAGTGGCGCGCGCCATGTTGGCTGTGGATAGTGCGTGTACGGGACGGGAACGCCGCAGGGGAATTGGGGACGAAAGATGCGCCTGTCTTGTTTCACGGCGGCTCTGGTCGCAGCGCTCGTCGGCATTGCTGGGGCGCTGGCGGTGGTGTTGGCGGCGGCCCAGGCCGTCGGCGCCAGTCCAGCCCAGACCACCTCGTGGGTGACCGCGCTGTGCCTGTCGATGGCGCTGACGAGCGGCTATCTCTCCTGGCGGCACCGCATGCCCATCATCACGGCGTGGTCGACGCCGGGCGCGGCCGTCATCGCCGCCACGGCGGGATCGGTGCAGATGGAGGCTGCCGTCGGCGCGTTCCTGTTGGCCGGCATCCTCGTCGTTCTCACAGCGCTCGTCGCGCCCTTCGATCGCGCCATCCGGCGGATTCCCATGGGAGTCGCGGCCGGCATGCTCGCGGGCGTGCTCGTGCGGTTCGTGCTGCTGATGGTGGAAGCATTGCCGACCGCACCGCTGCTGGTGCTGCCTCTGTTGGCGGTGTTTCTCGTTGCGCGTCTCAAAAGCCCATCGGCCGCCATGCTGCTCGTCATCGTCGCAGGCACGGCGCTCGCCGGGGGGCTGGGGATGGTGGGGCGATGGCCGCCACTCGAGCTGTCCTCGCTGACCCTGGTGGCCCCGCGATTCGAGGTCGCTGCGCTGATCGGGCTGGGCGTGCCGTTGTTTCTCGTCACAATGGCCTCGCAAAATCTACCGGGAGCCGCCGTTCTCAAGGCGTCAGGCTATGAGCCGCCGTTTTCGTCGTCCCTGCTGACGACTGGATTGGCCTCGATCATCATCGCCCCATTGGGCGCTCACACGATCAACCTCGCGGCGATTACAGCGGCGATCTGCACAGGCCCCGATGCGCATCCCGATCCGGCCAAGCGCTGGTGGACGGGGATTGCGTACCTGTTCGTTTATACGGGGCTCGCCGCACTGGGAGCGGCCCTCGTCGGGTTGTTCGCCGTGCTGCCGTCGGCGTTGGTGGCGACGATCGCCGGCCTGGGCCTCATCGGTTCGCTCACGGGTGCATTGGGATCGGCGATGGCCAATGAGCAGGAGCGGTTCGCGGCGGTCGTCACGTTCGTCGTCACGGCCTCGGGTCTGGCGGTCGCTGGCATCGGTTCGGCGTTCTGGGGATTGGTTGCGGGATTGCTGGTGTTGGCGCTCGATCGCTGGAGCAAGAAGCCAGTGTGACTGTCCCGCCACACTGCGACAGGGCTCGTCGATCGGGTGTCGTCCCGATGACCTGCGGGTGCATTATGATGCGCGCTCGTGTGCGTTGGGACGACAGTCAACAGTGAGTGCAACGTCGTGCGTAAACCGTGGAAGTTCATCCGCTTGCCGAAGTCCTATGGCGAGGACGGCGAGGCCATTCCACGCAACCGATACATCTTCGTCGCCGTCGTGTTCGGGCTTCTCGGTGTGTCGTTCATCGCATCGACGCTGTCGATCGTGCACGAATATTCGGGCATCGGGGCGTCCACGGCGTTAATCTTCGCCCACAGCCACTTGTTCTTGTTCTTCCCGACGCTCGGCATTTCTGCGCTCATCGCGTTTTATTTTCCCGCCGTCGTCTTCACCGACATCTACTGGCGCGGCCGTGTCGCCATGGGGCCGCAACGGTTCGTGCTCGGCTTCGTCGTCTGGGTTCTGGTCTCGTTGGGGCTCACCTATTGGTTCGCAACGGGCGACCTGCGCGCCGTCTGGGAGATTTCCCCGTCGATCCTGAGCAGCGACAAGGAGCAGGCGGCGCGGTGTACGGGCGCGGATCAATCGTGCCGCAAGGCCTCGCTGTTGGGCGCCATGGAGTCGTTGCGGGATGCAGCGACCCACCGCTCGACGGTCGCCGAATTCGCGCGCACCTGCGTGCCCGACCGGCTCGTCGAACAAGGTGAGGTCGCGCGCGCGCTGCGCCATTGTTTTGCCGCCAGCGACACGCGCGGGGCCCAGGGCGCCAAGCTCAATGCAGCCGACTGCTGCACAGCGCAGCGCGAGCTCAGGCAACATCTGCGCACGGTTTGGGAAGATCCTCGCAATCGGTCGAACGCGGCCAAGTGGGACCTGCTGTTCTTCACCCTCAAGGTGGCATTCATCCTGGTCATCATTCTGGTCGGCGTACTGCTGATGTTGTGGCGCTATCATTTGCACGAGCACTATCCCAGAGACCTGCAGGCGATCGATCGGTGCGTCATGCTCGGCGCGCTCGTCATGCTGTTCTGGCCGCTGATGGACTATGCCTATCAACAGACGACGGACGTGCTCTACGGCCGCGAATATCGCGATTTCAAGGTGCGCATGAGCCTCGTGCTGGCGCCTTGGGGGGTATTTTTGCTGCTCTATTTTTCCGATCCGTTCGGCAAAGGTCTCGAAAATCTCGCTCGCATCGTCACGTTGCTCGGCTCGCTGGTGGCGCTGGTGCGCTATCAGGACATTTTCGAATTTTCCGTGCGCGCTTTCGGCATCGGGGCCGCCAATTCCCACTTTCTCGTAATGGTCGTGGCGGCAGCCGCGATGCTCGTCGCCGTCTACTGGCAGCCCCGGCCGCGACAACGACGCAAATACCATTCGCGCATCCGCCGCGTTGGTCGCTCGGCGAAAGTGGCGGCGCTTACCGACCGGCGTTTGACGTGACGATCGCGCGAGGCGCTCGCCCCTGCATGCCTTTTGGCTCGAATCGTGCGACTGCAACCCTCCAGGCACGCCAAAACTGCGGATACCGACGCGCATGCTGAAGCTCTACGATGTCCACGGAAACGGCCTCGCGCTCCGCGAAGGCCAAGCTCCCTGCACGGAAGCGACGGTCTGGATCGACCTGCTCAATCCAACCGAGGAAGAAGACCGCTTCGTCGAACAGCAACTCGGCATTTTGATCCCGACCCGGGCCGAGATGCGCGAAATCGAGGCGTCCAGCCGTTTCTACGAGGAGAACGGCGCGCAATATATGACGACGTTCATTCTCTACAACATCGCAGGCCAGAGCCCGGCGACAACAGCGCTGACCTTCATTCTCGCGGGCAATCGGCTGGTCACGGTGCGCTATGCAGAACCGCAATCCTTTCCGATATTCGTCCAGCGGGTGGAGAAGGGTGAGGCCGTCGCCCGAACCGGAGCGGCCGTCATGATCGGCCTCGTCGCCACCATGATCGACCGCACCGCCGACTTCATCGAACGATTGCAGGATGAAGTGGAGCGGCTGGCTGGCAACGTGTTCGAAATCAAGGGCGGTCAGCAGACCCGATCGCGACGTCTCGATGCGCTGCTCAAATCGATCGGCAAGCAGGGCGACCTGACTTCCAAGGCCCGAGAGGCGTCGTTCTCACTCGATCGGCTGCTCACCTACTTCGCCAGCGCCGCGCGCGAGCGCAACGACGAGGAACGTGTCCACCAGTATATCGAGGTCGCCCAGCACGACATTGCCTCGCTGACCGAGCACGCCCGTTTTCTCTCGGATCGGATCGCGTTCTTGCTCAATGCGACGCTGGGTATGATCAACATCGAGCAGAACGGCATCATCAAAATTTTCTCAGTTGCCTCCGTGGCGCTGATGCCGCCGACGCTCATAGCATCCATTTATGGCATGAACTTCAGGCATATGCCGGAGCTGAGTTGGGCTTGGGGTTATCCCGTGGCGATCCTCTTGATGGTTCTTTCCGGGCTCGTGCCGTTCCTCTATTTTCGGCGTCGCGGTTGGTTCTGAGGGCCCGCGTGAGGCCGCGTCGCGCCATTGCGGCCGCCGCAGGGTGACCACAATGGGGCCGCATGCAGGGGCGAGCGAACCGGCAGCCTGGCCGTCGCGGAAGGGAGCGCACTCGTGATCGAACGCAAGGAACGCAAGCCTTACTGGCGGCATACCAAGCGCCAGATGCTGACGAGTTTGCTACCGTTTCTGCTGACGCTGATCGTTCTTCCGTTCTACGCCGAACAGCTCAATAATGGGAAAATACTCGGATTTCCGGCCGGTTATTTTCTAGTCTGCCACGGCCTCGTCGCGATTGCCTTCGTGACGGTGACATCCTTCGTCAATCGCCAGGATGCGCTCGATCACTGGCACGGCGCCAACGAGGACTAGAGCGGTTTTCGCTCGATGTGGATCGCAAACGCACGGCGCACACATAAGCCCCATGCCCCGGGGCGACGAAGGCTTGAACGGATATGGCGACGCAGAGCAAAGGCCAAGCCTCGAGCCCCCTGCTCGGCATTTATTTCGGCATCTTTGTCGCCGGTCTCGTCGCAATCGTGATTCTGCTGCTCATTTTCGAGCAGCTCGGCACAGACGACCAGACCCTGCGCAATCTTCTTCTCGGCGGCTCCGTGGGCCTCTTTGCCCTCATTGGTGCAGTGGCGCGCACGTCCGTGCCGGCTGAATTCTTTCTCGCCGGCCGGCGGGTGCCGGCGTTTTTCAGCGGTCTCATTCTGGCGATCGTGGCGCTGGGTGGCACCGGATTGATGGCGGGGGCCGGCGCGTTGTTCCTGATCGGCTTCGATGCGCTCTGCCTGATGCTGGGCATGATTGGGGGCTTCGTGGTTCTGGCCGTATTGATCGCGCCCTATTACCGAAAATTCGGGGCGCTTTCGGTGCCGTCGTATTTGGGAATGAGGTTCGAAAGCCGCGTCGTTCGGCTGACCGGAGCCTCGGTCGCGGTGGCTGCGCTTTTGCTCGCCAGCATCGCCGAGATGAAAGCGGCCCTCATCGCCTCGAGTTGGCTCGCGGGATTTTCGGAAGGTACGATGACGGTCGCGCTCGTGCTCGCGATCATCCTGACGTTGACGCCGGGCGGCACGCGTTCCCTCACCTGGTCGAGCGCGGCGCAAGGCATCGCTGCTTTTCTGGCGCTACTGGTTCCGGTCGCCATTGCAGCGGTGTATCTCACCAATCTGCCGTTGGGACAATTGTCGCACGGGCCGGTGTTGCGCGCCCTGGGTCGCACCGAGTTGGCCAGCGGCATATCGGCGGCGCTGGCGCCCCTGTTCGCGTTCGAACTGCCGGGCGAGGCCATGCAGTCGATTGCTGGCCGGTTTGCGACGCCCCACAGCAGCATCGGGGCGGGCGCGTTCTTGCTGGCGACGCTCGCCGTCATGGTGGGCATTGCGGGCTCACCGACATTGTTGCCGCGAACGGCCACGACAGTCAGCGTCTACGAAACGCGCAAATCCCTCGGCTGGACGGTGTTTCTCGTCGGCTCGGCGATGATGACGTTTTCGGCGATCGCAGTGTTCACGCGCGACTATCTGATGGGGCAGATCGTCGGCATTTCACCGGACCATTTCCCGTCGATGGTCGGCGTTCTGGACGATATGGGATTGGTGGCGCTCGAAGGGCGACCCGTGAAACTCGTCGCCGACTCCGTCCTCTTCAAGCGCGATGGCGTCCTCATGATCCTTCCCGTCATGATGGGGTTTCCTGCCGTTCTCGTGCATCTGGTGGCGGCAGGAATTGTCGCTGCCGCTTTGGCCGCCGCGATGGCCAGCCTCTCCCAGCTCGGCATGGTCCTCGTCGAGGATGTCGTCTACGCCGTGTCGCGGGATCGGCCGCATACCGGCATCCGCATGCATGCCTCGCGGAGTGGAATCGCGGTGGTGACCATCATCGCCGGTTGGCTCGCGGTCACGCTGCCCGGCGATCCGCTGTTTTTGATGTTGTGGGCGCTCGCATTGTCGGGCTCAGCGCTCTTTCCCGTCCTCCTGCTGTCGATCTGGTGGAAGCGCCTCAATGCGGCCGGCGCGATGGCTGCCATGCTCGTTGGTCTGGTCGTGACCATCGCAGCGTTCTTCATGCACAGTCTGGGATTGGTCGGCAGTGTGGCTGTTTTGGTCGCCGTGTTCGGGGCGCCGTGCGCCGTGCTCGCAGCGGTCGCCGCCAGTTATGCGACGGCGACGCCCGGGCGGCATGTTCTGGAAATGGTGCGTGACTTGCGCATTCCCGGCGGCGAAGCGGTGGCTGATCGGGAAGCGCGCCGGCTCCTGCAATTGCGCTTGAAGCGCCAATGAACCGACTAGGCGACTTGCGGATGATGCGGCTTTGGCGGTAAGCCGGTCCAACGGCTCGAGGTGGATCGGCCCTCGCGGGCCAACGGACAACACGCGAAAATGTCGGCACGTGATCGGTTCGGACTTTATCCGCCCATCGAGCCCTATC
>JANOKV010000530.1:0-2894 GCA_031419415.1 Hyphomicrobiales bacterium
ACTCTGGTCTGGGCCATGGCTTACTTCCCCACCGCAGACGGATTGGGGGGCCGCAGTTTGGCTTGGAGGCGGAAGCGTTCGCGATCCTCACCCGACTCGATGCGAATTGGCGCCGTAAACCTCGCCTCGTGAAACAGGACAGAGCGTTCGAAAACCGGCAGCAGCGTTGCTGCAGACTGGGCCAAACCCGAGAGTTCGATGATGGCGCCGTCGAAACGAAATTCTTGCACCCAGGCCGAGTCGGGCAAGAGCTTGGTCACGTCCTCGAGGATGACGAGGGCCGGCATGCGATCCTCCTCGAGCCGGCGCAGGCGCACGAGATCTGCCCGAGCCGACCGGGCGCGCTCGTTGATGGGACCCGCTTCGCGCGCGCGCTGTTCGAGACGGGCGATCTCAGTCTCGAGCGTTGCCAAAGCCAATTCGCGCCGCATCCAATAGGCGCCGATGCCCGCAACGATCAGAGCGACCGCAACAGCCGCAAGCGCCTTGGCGGGCGTCCAACCGTGGCGCTGCGCTGCCGGAGACGTCGCCAGAAATTCGAACGGTAGGGGACTTTGATCGCCTGCCTCCACGGCTTCGATCGACTGCAACTCGAGGCCCGCGCGGCTGATCGCCTGGCGAAGCGGCTCAAGGGTGCGGGTTTTCAGCACGACATGGCGAACCCGCACCAACCCGCGCCCAGCGCCCGGGCCCTCCACGTGATAGGCCGACACCACGTCACTGGCTTTCAGCGGCGTCGTGCGCTCGAGATCGAGGCGCAGCATCCGGTCGAAGTCGCGTTGCGCCGATGCGGGAAGGTCGACGTGGCGCACGAAGCCGTCGCTGGCGCGCACGCGCAGGCTGACCGGGAGAGCGCCATGAGTTGCAGCGCCGCGTCGAAGCGTCTCCTCGAGCGCACCGACTAAGATCGTCGAAGCGTCCGGCCCTGAGTCGATCGGGAGGGTGTGGCCCTTGTCCTCGACCACGATCTCCAGTTTGTCGCCCTGGAGCGTGACGACGAACCGGCGCATTGGCACGCGCGACCGCCGCGCCTGCACGGGTAGGAGGTCCGTGAGCTCGTCGATCCACCAGCGCAGGAAATTCATCATCGAGGGATATGCCCGCATGCCGCAACCGGCCTCCGCCGCGCGGGCTTACCCGCAGCCGCGAATCCGGCGAATGTATTGGCGTCAGGATATACTATCGGGCAGGTTAACACAGCACCTCGCTTCGAGGTCACGGCGGTCGAGCATGACACTCAAAGCAGACGAAACGCGCCCAACGGCTGGTGCTTCCGGAGCGACCAGCGAGAGTGGGCTTGCGGCGCTGCTCGGACCGCGGCTGGTCGATTCGGGGCTACTCGATGCGTTGTCGTTGCGGCGGGCCGAGCGCGCCTCGGCGCAAACCGGAAAGCGGTTCGATCGCGTTCTGACGGACCTGGGTCTCGTCGCCGAAGACAAAATGATCGTCGCGCTCGCCGAGCATCTGGGCATGGTGCTCGCCAGGGCCACCGACTTCCCGCGCACGCCGGTTCTCGATGGGCAGCTCGATACTGCGTTCCTGCGATCGAAACGCATCCTGCCGCTCGATGATCGGCCCGACGCCCTCGTCGTCGCCGTCGCCGACCCGTTCGAGTCCATGGCGACCGATGCGCTGGCGTTCCTGCTCGAGCGACCCATCGTGCGGGTCTTGGCCACCGCTGGCGACATCGATCGCGCCCTCGAACGCCTCTATGGCGGTGGCGAGCGCGCCGCGCCCGATGTCGAGGCCAGGAATGAAGGAGCACCGACGACAGGCGCGGCACCGATGGGACCCGCCGACGAGGATGCGCGGCGGCTCGAGGATCTGGCGAGCGATGCACCGACCATTCGCCTGGTGCAGGACATCATCACCCGCGCCGTCGAAACCCGCGCGTCGGACATCCACATCGAACCTCGCATCGACCGCTTGCGCGTGCGCTTCCGGATCGACGGCGTGTTGCATACGGTCGAGACGTTGCCACGCGAACAGGCGCCCGGCGTCATTTCGCGCATTAAAATCCTCGCCCGACTGGATATCGCGGAGCGGCGTCTGCCGCAGGACGGACGCATCAAGTCCGTGGTGCGGGGCCGCGAAATCGACATGCGCGTCTCGACGATGCCGACCATGTCGGGCGAAAGCTGCGTCATGCGCATTCTCGACCGCAGCGCCGTGCGGCTCGACTACGCCGCGTTGGGCTTCGGGCCGGAGCTGTTGGCTGGGCTCGATGGGTTGATGCGCCGGCCCCACGGGATCGTGCTCGTGACCGGCCCCACGGGCAGCGGCAAGACGACGTCGCTCTATACGGCAATTGGCTCGCTCGATGCGGAGGCGGCCAAGATCTTCACCGTCGAAGACCCAATCGAATATCAGCTCACCGATATCAATCAGATTCAGGTGCAGCCGCGCATTGGCCTGGGGTTCGCGACGGCGCTACGCTCGATCCTGCGCCAAGACCCCGATGTGATCATGATTGGCGAAATCCGCGATCTAGAGACGGCGCAAATCGCCATCCAGGCGTCCCTCACGGGCCATCTCGTGCTGTCGACGGTGCACACCAACAGCGCGGCGGCGACGATCACCCGCCTCCTCGACATGGGCGTCGAAAACTATCTTCTCGCCTCCAGCCTCTCAGGGATCCTGGCGCAGCGATTGGTGCGGCGGTTGTGCAACGCATGCGCGCGCCCCGACACGCCCTCGGCGGAAATGCGGGCGCGCCTCGCCGCCGATCTGGGTCTTCGCGCCCTGGAGCCGGACGCTATGAAAATGCGCGCCCGCGTCGGCTGTCCCGCGTGCCGAGGAACAGGCTTTGATGGCCGCGCCGCCATCGGAGAAATGTTGATCGTGACGGAAACGGTGCGTGACACGATTTACCGCCGCAGCTCCGATCGCACCGT
>JANOKV010000531.1:0-1516 GCA_031419415.1 Hyphomicrobiales bacterium
GAATTGGGCGACCCCAAAAGCCGACCGACTGCAAATGGTGACGGGCGCGATGGCAACGAAATACATCGTGCAGGAATCGATCAATCAGCGGCGCGGCTCCCGAGAATACATCCACAAGAAGCCTTATGCACGGTTCGTCGTGCGGCTCGCCGCCGTATCGCCTGGCGCGTCGAATCGCATTCCCCGATTCGATCCCGTGCGCTTGCTCGCGGGCGGACCTCAATCGACAGGAGAGGCAAGCGACGTCGAACGCGACACCGCGCGACCGACGGGTGGTGATGTCTCGACGCGCATGGTCGAGCTCGCCGGCAGCATTCTGCCGACGGAAGACGGGCAGGAGCTCGACGGCCAGGAAGTCGCAGACATCGTGCGCCGCACAACGAGAAGCAACCCCGACGACGCGAAAATGCGCGCCACGTTCCTGCCGGAGGGCGCAGAGGGTCCGCGCGACGCTCCGTCCCGTGATATTCGCCGCAGACCAGCGTCATTCGAGGCGGCAGCGCCCAATACATCGGTTTTTGAGAAAACCACGTTCGAGCACGACGACGTATCCGACGAGTCCGAGACCGATGGACGGCGCATCAAAGTCAAGCTCAACCGTGGCGAAACGCTTGCAGCTCTGCTTCGACGCCACGGCGCCGACACGGGGCTGGAACGCAGCATGGTCGACGCCGCCAAGGCGATCAACGCCGATAATGCGCTGACGCCCGATCTCGAAATTGAACTCGAATTGCTCCCGGCATTGATCCAACCCAATAAGCTCGAACCCGCGCGCGTGACGGCCACGACGGAGGCCGGCGACCATCGGTTGTCGATCTGGCGCAATTCGGCGGGTGATTTCGTGGCGTCGACCACGCCCCGAGAGAACGATGGGCGTAAGCGGGGTGGGGATGGCCAGGCGAGCAGCCTTTACGCAAGCCTTTATCACTCGGCATTGGAACTCGGCGTCGCACCCGACACGATCGAGCAAATCCTGCGGGTCCACGCTCCGGAAACTGATTTCCGGCGCCGCGCCCGGGGCAGCGATGGGCTGGAGCTGTTCTTCGATATGAAAGAGGACGGGCGGGGAGCCGACAGTACGCCCGACGAGTTGCTGTTCACTGCCATCACCGTCGACGGTGATGCCAAGCGCTACTTTCGCTTCCGCACCACCGATGGGCTGATCGACTACTACGATCCCAACGGCGCCAATTCGCGTCGGTTCCTGATGCGTCGCCCCGTGCGCGGCGACGAGGTGAAGTTCAACAATGGTTTCGGCATGCGCCTCCACCCGTTCGGCGGTGGATTGAAAATGCATACGGGCGTCGATTATTCAGGGCCGATGAATACGCCCATCGTCGCGGCAGGCGGTGGGGTGATCGAGGAGGCCCGCTACAAGGGCGCCAACGGCAACTACATCCGCATCCGCCACGCCAACGGCTATCAGACCGCCTACAGCCACTTGAATAGATTCGCAGCCACCCTGCGAGAAGGCGGGCGCGTCGCGCAAGGCCAAGTCATCGGATACTTGGGCACG
>JANOKV010000532.1:0-8829 GCA_031419415.1 Hyphomicrobiales bacterium
ACCGAACTTCTGGCGATGCATATCGATCAACCAGCGACGGTGCTCGTTTTCCTCTTCGGCCATCTCCGTGAACACCAGGGCGGAAGCCGGATAGCTTTCTTTCAGCCCGTCGGCGTAGTCGGCGTAGATGCGCGCATGCTCTTCTTCGAGGCTGATGGCCAGCGCCAGGATTTCCTGCTCGTTGAGTTCTGAGTAGGTCTTCACGAAGCCTCCGGTTGCGGCTCAAGGGTTGCGGCGCTGCATCATTAGAATAGTTCCAAAAAAGGCTATTGCAATGCCACCGATCGGCTAGTCGCGCTTGCGCGCGGATACCCTCGAGCCCCGCGCCTTGCATTGCGGAACGTGGCGTGCTGACTTCGGCGCCGCGCAATTTTTGCACCGCTCGATGAGGCATCTCGAGTGGATGCCCCTATGGGAGAGCGAGGGACATGAGCAAGTGGGGCGAGTTCCAGGGCCGGATCGAAGATGACCGACTGATTACGGGGCGTGGCCGCTATGTCGCTGATTTTGCTGTCCCGCGTATGGCGCACGGTGTCGTCGTGCGCTCCCAGGTCGCTCATGCCACGATTACCCGAATCGATACGGTCGCTGCACAGGCGTCTCCCGGCGTGCTCGCCGTCTATACCGCCGCCGATCTCGCTGCGGACGGCCTGCCGGATTTTCCCTGTGCGGTGCAGCTCCTTCGGCCCAACGGGGAGAAAGCTTTTCCTGCCCGCCGGCCAATTCTGGCGCGCGACCGCATTCGCGCCGTGGGCGAGCCGGTTGCATTCATTGTGGCCGAGACCGTCGAAGCAGCCGAAGCCGCAGCCGAGCTCATCGACGTGGAAATGGAGCAGCTCGAAGCTGTGACGGAGCTCGATGCCGCCCGTAAGCCCGGCGCGCCTATCGTGTGGCGTGAAGTGCCCGACAATATCGCATTCGTTTGGCACAAGGGCGCTGTCGGGTCGGCCATGAGCGATGCGGCGCACATCGCCACGCTCTCGTCACACGTTTCACGAGTTGCGGCGCTGACCATAGAGCCGCGCGGCGCCTTGGGCCTCATCGACGACGCGGGGCGCTACGTCATCCACGCCTCCAATCAGAGCCCGCATCCGCTCAAGGAGGCTTTGGCGGCGGCCTTGAATGTTCCGGCGGAGCGCGTGCGCGTCATCGCCAAGGACGTCGGCGGCTCGTTCGGCATGAAGAGCGGAGCCTACCCCGAGGACGTGCTCGTGTTGTTCGCCGCCAAGAAACTCAATCGGCCCGTGCGCTGGATTTCGGATCGCCGCGAAAGTTTTCTCTCTGACGACCACGGCCGCGATATCGCCTTCGATGGCGCATTGGCCCTCGACGCGAACGGAAAAATACTCGCGCTGAAAGTGGATTTCACGATCAATATCGGAAGCCATCTCTCCGGCCGCTCGCTCTTCCTGATCAACAACATCGGCGGCATTGCCGGCGTCTATCGCATCCCCGCCATCGAAGCGGACGTGCGGGGTGTCTTTACCAACACCATGACCAATGCGCCTTACCGAGGGGCGGGTCGTCCCGAAGCCACCTACGTCATCGAGCGATTGCTCGATTTGGCCGCTGGCCAACTCGGCATTGATCCTTTCGAGCTGCGCATGCGCAATCTGGTGCCGCCGTCGGCGATGCCCTACGACACGGGCTTCCTCTTCAAGTACGACTGCGGCGAGTTTGAAGCCAACATGACGGGCGCGGCCAAGCTCGCGGATCGGGCGGGATTTGCAGCACGCCGCGAAGAATCGAAAACGCGCGGCAAACTGCGTGGGCTCGGTATGGCCAACCCGATCGAGGTCGCCGCGGGTCCCTTCACCAAGCCGCGCAAGGATCAAACCAAGCTGCGCATGCATGGCGATGGCACAGCGACGCTCTATGCGGGCTCCATGTCGACCGGTCAGGGCATCGAGACCACGCTAACGGAGCTAGTGGCGCGTGAGCTGTGTCTATCGCGCGATGCGATCCACTACGAAGCCGGCGATACGGACGACCTGACGGACGGGCGCGGCAATGGCGGCTCCGGCGCGACGTCAGTCGGCGGTTCAGTCACCAAGCTCGTCGCTGAAAAGGTGGTTGCGACGGGGAGAATGCTTGCTGCCGAGTTGCTCGAGGCCAATCCGGACCGCGTCGGCTTCGAGGATGGCCGGTTTCCCCTGGAAGGCGCCAATCGCTCCGTAAGTCTCGCCGAAGTCGCACGCTTCGCCGAGGCCAAATACCCCAACGGATGGATCGAAAGCGCCGAATTCATACCGCCAGCCGTGACCTTCCCGAATGGTTGCCATATGTGCGAACTCGAAATCGATCCCGAAACCGGTGCGATCGAAATTGCGCGGTATTCGATCGTCGAAGACCTGGGGACGGTGCTCAGTCCGATGTTGGTGCGCGGCCAAATGCACGGCGGCGTCGCCATGGGCGTCGGGCAGGCGTTGGGCGAGTTGATCGTCTATGACGCGGAGACGGGCCAGCTCGTCAGCGGCTCGTTCATGGACTATCAGATGCCGCGCGCCGAAGACATTCCGCTCATGCAGATCGAAACCCGCTCGGTGCCGACGGCGTCAAACCCGCTCGGCTCGAAAGGCGTTGGCGAAGCGGGCAATGTCGGGGCCTTGGTTGCGACCATCAATGCCATCTGCGATGCGCTGGCGCCTTTGGGCATCGATCATATCGAGATGCCCGCGACGCCGGCTCGCGTCTGGTCGGCGATCAATGCGGCGCGGCGTGCGTAAGGTCGGGCACCGTCACCCTTTGCCACGCAACTTTGCGAAATCGGGTGGACGTTTCTCGAGGAAGGCGGCAAAGGCTTCCTTGGCCTCTGCCGAGCCGAGGCGTTCGGCGAACACGATGCCTTCTTCTGCAATGCGGGCAAGCGCCTCCTCGGGTGTCGCCTTGCGCATGAGACGGCGCGCTGCGGCGAGCGCGCCGGGAGGTTTTGCGGCCAAACGCTGGGCTGCCTTCTGCGCCACAGCCTCCAACTCGCCCGCCGGCACGATGTGGTTGACGAATCCCGCCTGCATGGCCCGTTCCGCATTGAAGGGTTCCCCCAAGCACAGCAGCTCGAATGCGCGCTGGTGCCCCATCAGGCGCGGCGCGAGCAGGCTCGATCCGGCCTCCATGATGAGTCCCAGATCGAGGAACGGCGTGCGAAAGCTCGCTGCCGGGCTCGCGTAGACCAGATCGCAGTGGAACAACATCGTCACGCCGACGCCAATGGCGAGCCCATCGACGGCGGCGATGATGGGCTTGGTCAGCGTCGGCAGAGTCGAGATCAGGCTCGACGCGCCTGCCGTTCGTTTCGTGAGATCGACGGCCCGGTTGGCGAAATCCTGAATGTCGTTTCCCGCCGTGAACACGCCGCCGGAGCCGACCAAGACGTGCACGGCGATGTCTGGACTCTGCTCGGCTTCGAGCAGGGCTGCGGTCATGGTTTCGTACATGGCCCGCGTCAGGGCGTTCTTCTTGGCGGGGCGATCGATGCGGATTGTCTGCACGGCGCCGTCACGGGTGACGAGAATCTCTCGAGACGTTGGATCGGTGGACATGTGGTCTGCTCCTGTGAGATTCACTCGAGAACGCGCACCGGCTTGCCGGCGAGCCAACCTTCGATGTCCTCGACCATGCAAGGATAGAACGATCGATAGGTTTCCTCGGTGACATAACCGATATGGGGCGTGAGGAGGGCGCGTGGCTCGCGGCGCAGCGCATGAGCGGCCGGTACGGGCTCCACATCGTAGACATCGAGCGCCGCGCCATGAATGCGTCCCACGGCTAGCGCTTCGGCCAGGGCCGTCGCATCGATGATTGGTCCCCGCGACGTGTTCACGATCGAGGCCGTTGGCTTCATTAGCGCCAATTCGCGAGCGCCGACGAGGCCGCGTGAACGATCCGACAATACGAGGTGGATCGAGATGAAGTCGGCGCGTCGGAACAGATCGTCCTTCTCGACTCGTTCGACGCCTTTTTCCTGCGCTGCCGCAGCTGTCAGGTTCTGGCTCCAGGCGATCGTCTTCATTCCGAAGGCCTGAGCGTAGTGCGCCAACCCACTGCCGAGCTTGCCGAGACCGAGGAGGCCCATCGTGCGGCCCTTCAAATTCTGACCGACGGTCGTCTGCCAGCGTCCCTCGCGCATATTTGCGAGCTCGACGTGGAAATTCCGCGCCAGGCCCAGAACCATCCCCATGGCGAGTTCCGCCGTCGCATGGTTCCCAGCCGTCGTGCCGCACACCGTGATGCCGCGATCGGCAGCGGCCTTCATATCGATCGAGGCATTACGCATGCCTGTCGTCACCAACAGCTTCAATTTCGGCAACCGGTCGAGCAGGGCGCGCGAGAAGGCCGTCCGCTCGCGCATGATGCCGACAATCTCGAAGTCAGCGAGTGCGCCCGCCGCCTCGTCGGGGTTGGCGAACGGCTTGTCGAATACAGTGATCTTGTGCGCCGCCTGCAGCCGAGACCAATCGGCCATCTTCAGCGCCACATTCTGATAGTCGTCGAGGATCGCGATGGCGGCCATGACGGAGGTTCCTGTCAGGTTGTAATGCGGGCGATGATGTGACTACGGATTTGACCACCTTCCGGCCCCGGCAGCAATGGCGCCAATCCACTTCCCGGCCGGCGAGAGCGTTAACAGCCGGTACAGCCGCTTGCTCTTACGCTGGGGTTGTTGGACAAGCTCATGCTTGGGAACCAACTTTGGTCACGTCGACGGAAAATGCGCATGAGCCCATCCCGCACCACTCCTGAATGCGCACTCGTGACCGGTGCGGGTCGCCGCATCGGTCGCGCCATTGCCCTCGATCTCGGTCGGAGGGGATGGCGCGTTGCCGTTCACTACGGCACGTCGCGCAGCGAGGCTGACGCCGTCGTCGCCGAAATTCGCGAGCACGGTGGCACAGCCGAGTCGTTTCCAGCAGACCTCGCCGATGCCGTGGACGTCGGTAGTCTCATCGACGAAGTGATGCGACGTTTGGGTTCCGTCACCTGTCTCGTCAACAATGCCTCGCTCTTTCTCGATGATCGCATCGCAACCTTGAACGTGACTGACTGGGACCGGCAACTCGACACGAATCTGCGGGCGCCCGTGCTGCTGGCTCAGCATTTCGCGCGCGCCCTGCCAGCCGATCGCAGTGGGCATATCATCAACATCATCGACCAGCGCGTGCTTCGACCGACGCCCGAGTATTTCTCCTACGCCGTCTCCAAATCGGCGCTATGGACCGCGACGCGCATGCTGGCGCAGGCGCTGGCGCCCCGCATCAGGGTCAACGGTGTGGGCCCCGGGCCTGTGCTGCGCAGCATTCACCAAAGCGAGGCGGACTTCGCCACGGAAGCAGGCTCGACGTTACTTGGCCACGGCACCACGCCCGAAGAGATCGCAGCGGCTGTCCTCTTCCTCCTTGACCAGCCCGCCATCACCGGCCAGATGATCGCCATCGATGGCGGCCAGCATCTCCTCTGGCGGGTACCCGGCAGCTCATGAGCGACTTTACCCAGGCCGACGACGAGGGCCCGACGCGCGGACGCTCCGCCCGTCGCGTATTTGTGCGCGACCTGGAACTCATGGCGCGTGTCGGGATCTTCGAAGTCGAGAAGCGCTATGTGCAACGCATCGTCGTGTCTGTCGATCTTGCTGTGATCGACGACTACGATGGCAAATCCGATCGCTTGGAGGATGTGGTCGACTACGGCCGGATCGTTGCTGCAATCCGCACCATCGTCGACGGTGAACATTTCCATCTCATCGAGACCCTGGCCGAGCGGATCGCATCGGCATCGCTCGAGGATCGAAGAATTCTCTCCATTCGGGTGACGATTGAAAAGCCCGACATTCTGCCCGGCTGCCGGTCGGTCGGCATTGCCATCGAGCGGCACAGACGCGACTGATGACGCCTCGGCTGAGAGAGCCCTGCCACAATTCGACTCTCTGACCGCCGCACTGATGCCCAAAACTTCGGCGACCCCTTCCAGTGTCAGAAATCGAACGGGGTGCTAACCGCGCGTTAACGATAAGCGAATAATAACGCTCGTTGCAGATCGAGACGCTTGTCGAACACACGGTTAGTCATCAGTCAGGGTGTCACATGAAGTGCTGGGTCGTTTTGAGCGCGCTTGCCGCGTTCGCGCTGCCGTCGTCATTGGCTTCCGCAGCGGAATTGCCGCCAATCAAGGTTTCTCCACAAAATCAGGTTCCGGCCTGCGTGACACCGGGTCGCCTGATGTCGTTTTTGACATCACGCAATGATAAATTGCAGGCTCCCCTCGACAAAATTGCCGTCGAATACATGCGTCATGGCGAGGCTTTGGGCCTGCGCTGGGACTACACCTTCTTCCAGATGGTGATCGAAACCGGCTATCTCACCCACATGCGTAATGGCACCCGAAAGGGCGACGTCAAGCCGACGCAGAACAATTTCGCCGGTATCGGCGCGACCGGTCGAGGCGCTCCCGGAGACAGTTTCCCGAACATGGCGACGGGTGTTCTGGCCCATCTCCAGCACGTCGCCGTCTATGCCGGAGACGCGGTCGATAACCCGGTCGCCGAGAGAACCCGCAAAATCATCGAGTGGAAGATCGGCGACGCGGTCAAGCGTTCGGCGAAAGGTCCGGTCACGTTTAGCGATTTGGCGCGTAAGTGGGCGGCAAATCGCGACTACGCCGATGCGATCGATACCCATGCGCGGCGCTTCTATGCGGAATTCTGTCGGAAGGATGATCCGCGACCCGAACTCGTCGCAGAAGCCCGCGGAGAAACCAGCCAACGCCGCCCGGTGACAGAAGCCAAGTCGCCCAGTGTCGATCTCGCGCGCCGCGCCATCGAGGATGGCAAGGCGGAGGGCGATAATACTCGCAAGAGCTTGGGGGCCGCCAATCTGGCGAAGGCAGCAGTCGAAGCTGAAGTGCGCCCGGATGCGGCGTCTGTAGCCAAAGTTGCGCCGGGTTATGCGATCCTCAATACACCCAAGGCCGATGCTCCGGTGGCACGGGCTGATCGCCCGAGCGAAAAAGCCGAAAAACTGGATCGAACCGAAAAAACCAACGATCGGCTGGGGCAGCTGAAGACGGCATCGGCGGCTGCCGGTGCGCTGAAGCATTTGGCTCCGTCGTCGGCTGGCTCCAAATGCCGCGTCTTCACGGCAAGCTATGGAGGACAGCGCGCGGTCCTCATCCGTGCAACGGGAGATGGTGGGGTGAACTACACGGTCCTCGACGTCAATGAAGGCGCTGAGAAACGCGAAGCCGACGTCTACATCGCCGCCTACGCGCGAGGCGGGGCGATTGCCGGCGACTTCTCGAACCAGTCGCAGGCGCTCGACAAGGCCTTCGAACTCTGCCCCGAGGGCTGAGGCGCGTGAAGACGACCAGCAGGGGTGCCGATTACGCCAGTCGGGGGAGCTCGCCGAGTGGTGCCGTGAGGCCGTCGTGTTGGCAGATGGCCTCGATATGCCTTTCGGCCAGTCTGGCCGCCGTCGGTTTTTCGAACCAAGCTCAGGCCGTGCCAGAAATTCGCATGCATCAGGCCAATCGCGTGCCGGTCTGCGTCACGGCGACGCGATTGATGCAGTTCGTGACGGAGCGCAACCCGCGCCTCGAGTCGAAGTTTCGCGACATCGCTGCGTTCTATGAAAAGCACGGCCGCGCCCACAACGTGCGTTGGGACTACGCGTTCTTCCAGATGGTGGTCGAGACCAACTATCTTCAGTTCAAGAACGCAACGGGAAAAGGAGATGTCAGCCCGCAGCAGAACAATTTCGCAGGGATCGGCACGACAGGTGGCGGCGTTCCCGGCGACAGTTTCCCCGATGTGTCGACCGGCGTTCTCGGGCAAATGCAGCACCTGATTGCCTACTCCGGTGAAAGGGTCGAAAACCCGGTTGGCCGGCGCACCCGCGAACGCCAGGACGATATTATCGCTCTCTCGACGGCCTTGAAGCGTCCCGTGACGTTCCGCGATCTGGCCAAACGCTGGGCCGTCGATCCACGCTATGCCATCACCATCGAGGCCGTGGCCAGTCGCTATCGCGCGATGCATTGCAATGGCGTGGAGCCCGATTAGCCTGCCGGGAAACCGTTGGAGCGGTTGGTCGTTGCGCGCGCCGATGATCGGGCGGCCAGGGCGGCGGCATCGATTGGTGCAATTGGCTCCACTCCTCGAGAGGGAGTGCGCCGTTTCGGCGTTGGGATGGCGCCAAGCTCGGCGCCATCGGCCCGAAGTGGTCCGGGGTTGGCCGGATGCCGCGTGTTCACCGCGAGCTATGGCGGTGACAAAGCCATCTTGGTCCGTGCAATGACCGGAGATGAATTACACTACACGGCCGTTCAAGTACTCGAAGGCCAGCAAGCCAAACTGGCGCTGCATTTCATCGCATCGCACGCCCGGGGTGGTGATCTACTCGGTGAATTCGACACCCGCGATGCGGCGCTGGGTCATGCTTTCTCGTTGTGCCCCCGAACTGACTGAAAGCCAGTCGCGGCTCAGTCGAAGTCAGCGCGGCGTTACTTCGTTTCGATTTGCGCGACGCGCACGGGCGGCCGGCGCATCAGTTCCTCGATTCGGGCGCGCTCTCGGTGGAAGTCGGCCAATTGTTTGCCGGCCAAGCGCCGCTCGCGCTGATCGGGCAACTTCAGCGGATCGACGAAACGGTTGCCGATCAGCACCTCGAAGTGCAGGTGAGGACCGGTCGACACCCCGGACGTGCCCAAGTATCCGATGACTTGGCCTTGCGCGACGCGCCCGCCTTCTCGCAGGGTGGCTGCGAATCTATTCAAGTGGCTGTAGGCGGTCTGATAGCCGTTGGCGTGGCGGATGCGGATGTAGTTGCCGTTGGCGCCCTT
>JANOKV010000533.1:0-1582 GCA_031419415.1 Hyphomicrobiales bacterium
TGGCGTCTTCGCGTATTGCGCCGCCTCCGAACGCAGCGCCTCACGTGAACCGACGTCGCCCAGCCTCCGGCGCAATACGCTGCGCTATTGCGCCCTACGCGTCGCGTCACCGGCGCCGCCCGGTCGCGAACCTCGACCACCCTCCACGTCATGCCCGCGGAGGCGGGCACCCACGACACGCATCAGCAAAAAGTCGCAGCCCGTAGGGCGCAATGGCGTCTTCGCGTATTGCGCCGCCTCCGAACGCAGCGCCTCACGTGAACCGACGTCGCCCAGCCTCCGGCGCAATACGCTGCGCTATTGCGCCCTACGATAACGCGCCGACGCCGGAACCCGCTGCGCAAGCCGACCCTATAGCTCGTCCGGTGGCATCCGCCTCAAATCGGTGATTCGACTACTGCGCACGAGACACACGATTTCTATGCCGGGCTTGGTGGTCACGTGGCGATAAAAGAATGTGAAGCGATAGGCGCCGAGCGGCCAGCGAAAGACATCCGGCTCATCTACTCGAACGCCGAGATGTGGATGCCGGGCGCAAATGCCCACCGACCGTTCGATAGCGAGCGATACATTGTGCGCGCCCTGCGGGCTTCGCTGTTGAATGTAACCCAGAATGTCATCGAGATCGCGCAAGGCTCGCGGCGACCAGACGACCGTCATACGCGGTACTTGTCGAACACGGCGCGGACGTCGCCGTCACTCGCTCGTTCGCCGCGATCGAGTTCCGCGAGACCCTCTCGCACGGCCAGACGCTCCGCATCCGTCAGTGGGTAGATCGCATCGGCCCCGCTGATCTGCTCGAGCAATTCTGCCGCCAGCTCCTGGCGATCGGCCGGGAGCCCCTTCACTTTCTCAATGGCAACTTCGAGAACCTTGATCATGCTAAAACATTAGCACATGAGGCGGTTTTGGCCAAGTATTAGGCGGATCGCTTCCGCTGCACATTTATCAACCGTTCCGCCAACAGCACGTTTCCTTGAGCTTCACGCCGAACTGGGCCACGGTGGCGCCAAGGAATGGCCGAAGTCGGCCACCCGCAGAATTCGAACACACACGAGGAGCCCCCACCCATGTCACTGCAATCCAAAGGTGCCGTCACCGGCGTGGGTGATACCCGCTACTCGCGCCAGTCGGGCAAGAGTGTGACGGCGTTGCAGATGGAGGCGTCGCTGGCGGCTATTGCGGACGCGGGGCTCGACCCCAAGGACATCGACGGCGTCATCGCTTACGGCAGCATGGCCGTCGTCGCCGAGGACTTCATCACCAACTTCGGCATTCCTGATTTGAAATTCTCCGCCGTCACGCCGCTCGGCGGCGCGAGCGCGGTGGCGAGCATCCAATGCGCGGTCGCCGCCGTCGCCACCGGCATCTGCAATCACGTGCTGATCCCCATCAGCCGCAACGGCTCGTCAGGCGTCGGCGGGCGCATCGGATCGCGCGTGCGCGAGATGCCGCAATTCCGGTTGATCGGCGAATTCGAAATGCCGTCAGGCGCGATTGCGCCAGCCCAACTCTACGCCCCCATGGCGCGCCGCCACATGGAACTCTACGGCACCACGAGTGAGCAACTCGCCCACATCGC
>JANOKV010000534.1:0-5952 GCA_031419415.1 Hyphomicrobiales bacterium
CGGTGCGTCGTTGACTGGCGTGACCGTGATGGTCAGCGTGCCGGTGGCGCTGAGCACGCCGTCGGTGACGGTGTAGGCGACGCTGTCCGTGCCGGCGAAGTTCAACGCAGGTGTGTAGGTGTAGGACCCGTTGGCGGCGAGCACCAGCGTGCCGCCCTGCGTCGTCGTGTATGTGCCGGCGATGACTGACAGTGCGGGACCGTCGACATCGGTGTCGTTCGCGTCGTGGTCGATCGTCGACGTGAAGGGCGTGTCCTCCACCACCGTAACCGTATCGTTGACCGCGACCGGTGCGTCGTTGACCGGCGTCACCGTCAACGAGAATGCCTGCGCCACTGGCGTCGACACGTCTTCGTTGCCGTCTTCCACCAGAACCTGGAACGACGCCGCGATCGTCTCGCTGCCGTCGTGCAGGAACGACACCGCCCCCGCCGCCAGCTGCGTGCTCGTGAACGTGGTCACTGCAAGACCGCCGATGCGCACCGAACCATTGCTCAAGCTCGACACCGTGAACGTCACGCCCGAATCCCCATCGTCGGGATCCGTGTAGCCCAAGTCCGCTGCCGTCAGCGTATAACTGCCGCCTTCGGCAACCGTCGCGGCCCGATCGCCCGTCAGCACCGGCGCGTCGTTCACGGCGACGACTGTGATCGTTGTTACGGCGGTGTTCGAGTTCGCTGTTCCATCGTTGACCGTCACGTTGATGGTGCGTGCCGTGGTCGACGGGTCGTCGCTGGTATTATGGAATTGAACCTGCTCGATGGCGTCGGCATAGACAGACTTGCCGGCCGAGCCGGTGAACGTGACGAGTGAATTGGTGCGCGTCCAGCTCAAGCCACTCAGGGTTCCGCTGGCGGCGGACGAGCCGCCGACAAGAAGGCGATCACCCGTCGCCGGATTGGTCAAGGAGATCGAGGCGGACTCGATGTTGGTGTCATCGACATCGAAGATGGAGCTGTCGGTGTCCGCTACAGCGACGGCGGAGCCGCCTTCCGTGAAGGTCGCTGCCCAGTTGTTGTCAGCGGTGTTCGCCGTGGTAGTGACGGTCGTGATTGTGGTATTGGTCGTCTTGGTGCTCGTGGCTATGACGTTATCGATGGCGAGGTCGTCGGATGCGGCTCCGGAGTAGGCGAAAACGAGACTGCCGGAACTCGTTATGCCTGCGGGAAGCGTGATCTGGAGCGTACCGAAGGTGGTGGCAGTTGCTTCGTTCTGAGTCGTAATTGTGCCAGTGAGCCCGACCGATGTGCCGGATGCAACTGCAGTCGCCACGGCGTTACCGCCATTACCGCCCGTGACGAGCGTCGCATAGACCGTTCCGCCATACGAAATGGTGAGCGTATTCGAGTTCGAACCGGTGGTGGTGTTGTCTTGCCAATAAAACCGGAAGCTGATCGCCGTTAGAGCATCCGATGTCGTGACGAACGTCGTCGTCGCAACCGTCGAGATTTCCGTGAATGTCGTCGTCGTCGTCGAATTGCTGGTGGGCCCTGGTATCGTCAGCGCTTGCGTGAGTGTCGGCGTACTCGTTCCGGCGGTCCAAGCGTAACGACCGTCCGAACCAGGTGCCACATTGGCGCCGACGCCCGATGGGTCCGTTTCCGACCACGCGACGGGGAGGGTCGTGGTCGTGCCGAAATTTCCCGACCCGACAACATCCGTCGTGCTCGTTACGACAGTGGGGCCGACAACGACTGTCGACACCGTCGGACCCGAATTGAGGTCCAGCGTCGGCGACTCTTGCACGTCGATGACCGAAATCGTGCTGGTGGCAGAATTGCTGTTGCGGCCCTCTGCGTCCGTGACTATGACGCCGATGGCGCGGCTCAGGCGCGTTCCGGAGACGGTAGGATCATCCCCAGTATTTTTATAGCGGATCGACTCGATGACCGTTTCATAGGCGGCGAGGGACGCCGTCCCGGTCAAAGTAAGTACCCCAGTGACAGAGCTGTACGAGCCCACAATGCCGCCAGACGGCGTGAAGGTCAGCGTATCTCCGGTCACGGCGCTGCCGATAGTGATGGTGGCCTTGGACAAAGTCGTGCTGTCGACGTCGGTGATGAGCGTATCAGTGTCGGCGATGGCCACACCGATGGTGTCGCCTTCGGTAAAGCTGTTGGTGAAGTGTGTGGCTTTGGCGGTCACTTGAACGTTGTCAACGTAGAAGAATTCAGAAGCGCCGGTATAACTCGCTGTGTCCGTCACCCGGAACCGAATGACCGTATTGGCAGACGCGTAGGCAGAGATGTCGACGTTGGCCGCCGTGTCGGTGATGGTGCTGCCGACATAGGTCCGCAGCGTGGTCCAACTGGTGCCGCCGTTGCTGGAAACTTCGAGCACGACTTGGTCGGCATTCGTCAGACCAGACGTCGTGCGGAAGTCGTAGGTCAGCAAAGCGGACAGCGAGCTGGTCGCGACGCTAGACAAGTTGATGGCCCGAGACACGCCGTTGGTCGCGGCCGCAGTTGCCGAGTTGTTCAGCCGGATCTCGCCGTCGACGGCTGCCGAAGCATCCGCGTCGGCAACTTGGATGTTGCCGGCGATCGGGTTTTGCGCGGTTCCGCTCGTGTCGCTCTCGACCCAGTTCCCGGTCCACCCCGTTCCGCCCGTATAAACCAGCGCCGGCAGCGCATCACTGGCGCTCGCAGGCGTGTCGCTAGCGTTGAGATCGATGACCGGCGGGCGACCATCGAGAAAATTGATGTCGTGCAGAACGATGGTGGCTCCCCCACTCGTGTAAGTGAACGAAATTTGGGTAATTCCGGACTGGGCGAAAGTGATGTAGGCATTGCCAGTAGAGGCAGTGGCGGCTGATGCGCCGCCATTGCCGGTGATGGTCGATGTCGCCAATGACACAGTATTGTTAGCGCTCCCAGCAAGGGCTGTGGGCGAAATTGCCGTCGCGCCCTGCAGGCCTGAAAATGTTGCAGACTCGGCGTTGTCGAGATCGAAAAGCGAGAAACTGACATTGTTGACGCTGCCGCCCGGTTGACCGGTGAAGTCCATCGTAACGGTGATTGTTCCGCTGGAAGTGGCAAATACCAGCGCATTTTGGATTGGTGAAAGACCGCCCGTGTAACTAGTGCCGAGTACAGGTGTCGCACTCATGCCCGGAGTAAAGGACAGGGCCACCGTTCCGTCGCCGACCGTGTAGGTCATGCTGGTGGCCGCGGCCGTCCAGGGAGTGAGAGCGTCGAAATCCAACTGTCGAGGCGCGAGTAGATGGTTCCATTCGGCCTGGAGCGCAGCATCGACGACAATCGAGGCCTCGATCGCGCCCGCCGTCTGCTCGAGGTTCCAATTGCCACCAAGATCGATATGGCCGGTTGCATCGTCGCTCGCCGCAACGTCGGCCCCCGTCAGAGTGGCCAGCAGTTCGACGGCGGCTTGCCCGGTCGCACCAGCGCCGAAATCGCAACCGTAGATGAGAATATCCGCGTTTTGCCCCAACGATGCCCGGATCGTTGCCAGCTCGTCAGCGTGCTCGCCGACCATGGAGGCGGCGGTGAACGTCGAGCCGCCAACCTGAAGCGTTCCCGCGGTCCCGTGCGAAATGATGTGAATGGCGTCGAGATTGGAATAGCCCTGCACGACCTCGGCGATCTGCTCGATGCCGTCGCGGGTCGAGTCGAGAATGACGATCTGGCCGTTGCGACTGACGGCGTCGGCGAGAACGTCACGGTCGCTGACATTGGAGTCGATGAAGATCAGCACGTTTGCGGGCGCGACCCCTGTTTCAGGGGCCGATGCCAGTGCGGCGGCCACGTCCATGACAGACGGCGCGGCGCCGGTATCGGCAGCAGGCGCCGACGCATCTGCCGATGGCTCGGCAGTCGTTTGATCCGCAGTCGCCACGGCGGCCCCGTCGAACACCATACGGGGCTCGAGCACCCGGTACGAACCCGAAGCCTTCAACTGCCGCATCAGCGCGCGTAGGCGAACCGACGGATCGTTTTCTGCAGAGCTGAATTTCACCGGTTTAGTGGACATCTTGGTTTAGACCTTGCAAGCACACATAGGAGAATCCGGAGCGCAACAACCCCGATTCTTGCCAAACATCTATCCTGTGAAGGTTAGCGATAACCTCACCGCACGCACAAAGTTGTATCTTCGAAGCGATTTTTTCTGCCTCCAATCGTTTACCAATCCTGACTAAACTAAGTTGTATTTGATCTTCGTACGTGTTTTTCTCCATATCGTTCGTTTGAACGGAACCGGTAGCCGGCTCCAGGCTTTTTAGTCGTACTTGATGTATGTTAAGCGAGGTTTCCCACCATGGGGATAAGTCATTACGCACTTTTAGCGACCCTCTTTACGACGCATCCAGGCGCCGCAAGAGTGGACCGTGCGGTGGAGGCGATCGTAGATCGGGGTGTGATCGTCGAAATGATCGTACGGTGCCAAAACGGGACAGCGATCATGTCATACTCGAAAATTGAACGACGTTACTGCACGCCGCAGTTCGAATGCTTCAGCAATCTCGACGTAACGATACGGCGCAGCTGTGGAGAATAGGACAGAAATTAACCAAGATATTAAAATCCACTCTCACGCAGAAGAACGGTGAGGGATTTCCGCATGAACCGGGAAATGAAGCTTTCCGGCTGGCCGCCGACGATAACGACGCCACGCTCGACGAATTCTGGAAAACCAGCGTCGGCTCGAATGGAAACGCGCACCGGATATTGAGCCAAAACCGGCGCCAACCGGCGTTTTTCATCGGGATTGACCGCGATCCGCCCCCCATAGGTCGACGCCAGATCGAGAATTTCGATCTGCCCTGCCCCGCCAACCGAGATATCGGTGATGGCAGCATCGAAGCTACGGCGTTCCGGCTGCTCGGGTACAAAAACGCCGCGATGGCCAACCGCGACCCTCCATAAATCGGCTTCTACGACATACCCTCGCGCGATCCATCGCTGTTCATCGACCACCACGGCCAGCATGTCCTTGACCCCGATCCATCGACCCGCGTGCAGGTCGGGGTTGATTTCGGCGACACGCCCAGAGAAAGGGGCGCGAATATCCAGTTCCTTCTTTTCGCGCTCGAACCCTTCGATCCGGTCGACGAGAGACGCGATCGTGCTCTCGAGCTCCATCGAGGCTTCCCGATCGATCACATCGGCCATCCGGCGCGCATGCTGCATCCGCGCCAGCCGCAGCTTGATCTGGCTGACGCCGATTTCTTTCTCGAGATCGGGATTGGCCAAGGAGACGAGGAGGGCTCCGGCCTCGACCGTCTGCCCATGAGAGACATGCACCGAGTCGATCCGCGCCGATCGAGGTGGGTAAATCCTGGCCTGCGCCTCCGGTTCGAGCACTGCGGGAATTTCCACGCGCGTGGACCAGGGGATAATGGCGGCTAGAACCAGGACGGTCACGACACTGGCCGTCGTCCATGAACGGCGCGACGCGCGAATGGCGCGACGCATCGCGTACCAGGCTTTCAATTCCGACCAAAGTGGCCGTGCTATGAAGTACCCGATCTCGAGACAGAATAGGACGATACCTAAGACTTTGAAAAAGTAATTGTAGACGATGAGCGCGATACCGACGAACAAAACCAGCCGGTAAATCCAGACACACCACGCATAAATGAGAAGCGTGCGCACATAGCGGTCGGGCAACTGCTCCGGGCATGGCAGGCCGAGACGAAATAGTTTTTCCCGCAAATCCCAACGTGCGACTTCGAAGGATCGGTCTTGCAGGTTCTCGACGCCGAGCCAATCGGCCAGAAGATAATACCCATCGAACCGCATCAGCGGATTGAGATTGATAATGAGGCTCGTGAACAGGCTGACCGCTGCCAGGATGAATACGACGCTTCGCAATGCGCCGTCCGGCAGAAAAGCCCACGCGAACAGACATACGCAAGCCACGCCGAGCTCGACCAGGATGCCTGCGGCCGCAATATAGAGCCGCTGGCTGCGAATGCGCAGTCGCCAAGCGTCG
>JANOKV010000535.1:0-4111 GCA_031419415.1 Hyphomicrobiales bacterium
GGTTGCGAGCCGGCGCCGTTGCTTCTCGGTTACCTGCTCGGGCCGCTGATGGAAGTCTACATGCGGCGCGCCATGTTGCTGTCGCGCGGCGATCCCTTCATCTTTTTCCAGCGACCGCTGTCGCTCCTGTTCCTGTCGATCGCCGTCATCGTGCTGATCTTCATCATGCTGCCCAACCTGCGAAAAGCACGCCAAACCGCTTTCCAGGAGTAACCAGATGAGATCGGGGGGGAGCTGCTGTTCTCCACCCGATGGCCCGTTGACAACCAGCCATCCGCGCTGCCGCAAAGGGCAGCCGCGCACTGCAAGTCCCAGCAAGGAAGAGAATGACAATGCACCGTAGAGAATTCTTGAGCCTGGCCGCCGGAACGATGGCGGCGGGCGTGTCCACCTCCACCTCGGCCCAGACGACGAATTGGCCCGAAAAGCCCGTCAAACTCATCCTTCCTTATGCACCGGGTGGCGCGACGGACGCCATTGCGCGGCCGTGGTCGGAGAAACTCAGTCAGGCCTTTGGGCAGCCATTCGTGGTCGAAAACAGAGGTGGCGCGGGCGGCATGATTGGCACCGAGGCCGCCGCGAAGTCCGCTCCCGACGGTTACTCACTTCTGTTGACCCCGAACGCGCCCCTGTCGGTGTTGCCGACGCTGCGCCAGACACCCTATGATCCGATCAGGGGTTTTGCGCCTGTCGCGCGCGTGGGCGATCTGGTCTGTGGGTTCGTCGTACACGCGTCGCTCGGCATCAAGTCGATGGCGGAGCTGATCGACTATGCCAAGAAAAACCCGGGCAAGCTCACCTACGGCTCGGCCGGCCTCGGCACAGCGACCCATTTGCGCATTGAGATGTTGAAGCTCAAGGCTGGCATCGATATTCTCCATGTGCCTTATCGTGGCAGCGCCGATGCCTTGAACGATCTCTTGCCCGGCACAGTGCACATGATGAACGAGATCGTGGTTTTGCCCCACGTCAAGGCGGGAAAGCTCGTCCTGCTGAACATCAATTTTCCGACACGCCATCCAGACTTTCCGGACGTGCCGACGCTGACTGAAGCCGGCATTGCGAACTCGGACGTGCCGGTCTGGTACTCGTTGTTCGCTCCGGCTGGCACGCCGGCCCCAATCATCCAAAAACTGCACGCCAAGGTCGACGAGATCGCCAAAACCGACGACATGATCGCACGCATGCGCGCCATCAATGTCGTCGTCCCACCACAGACCCCCGAGGACATCGCGAAGTATCTCTTGGAGGACACCACTCGCAATGCGGAGCTGATCAAGACGGCCAACATCAAGCTCGAATAAGCCCGCATCTGGGATCAACCCATCGTAGGAGGACAACATGCTCCGTCGTGGATTTCTGGTGACGGTTGCACTTTTCGCGGCCGTGCTGCCATCGGCTGTGCTCAGCCAGACACCGGCGTGGCCCGAACGACCGGTCAAAGTCGTGGTGCCGTTCGCCCCGGGTGGGGCGACCGATCAGACCGCGCGCGTGTGGGCGGAAAAGCTGACTCAAGCGTTTGGCCAGCAATTCATCGTCGAGAATCGCGGTGGCGGAGCAAGTGGCTCGATCGGAATCGAGTCCGTCGTCAGGTCGCCACCCGACGGATACACGCTGCTCTATACGCCGAATGCTTCAATCGCCATCGTGCCGAGCCTCAGGAAGGTCAACTTCGACTCGGTGAAGGATCTCGATCCAATTGCGCGCACCGGCGATGCCCTCGTCGGCTTCACGGTGCATCCCTCCCTCGGGATTAAAACGCTGCAGGAATTGGTCGACTACGCCAAGAAGAATCCCGGCAAGCTGACCTTCGGTTCATCGGGCGTCGGCATGGGCAATCATTTGAAGCTCGAGGCGCTCAAGAGCAAGTACGGTATCGACATCCTGCACGTCCCTTATCGCGGCGGCGCCGATACGCTGAACGATCATCTGCCCGGCGTCGTCCACTTGATGAACGAGCCGATCACACTGAGCCACGTGAAAGCCGGCAAATTGATCCTGCTCAATATTGATGGGGCACTCAAACATCCCGACTTTCCGGGTGTTCCGACGATGAAGGAGCTCGACATCATGGATGCGGAGATCCCCGTCTGGTTCTCGCTCTGGGCGCCGGCCGGCACCGCGAAAGACATTCGCGAGAAACTCAACGTCAAAATGGACGAGATCGCCAAGACGGACGACATGAAGGCCAAGCTGCTCGCGGTCAATGTGGTCGTGCCCGAGCAGTCGCCGGAGGGCATGCGGAAGTTTCTGGTCAAGGACATAGAGCGCAACAAAGAGGTCATCCGGATTAACAATATCAAGGTCGAATAGGCGATTTGGAGATCCAATAAGGCAACGGCAGTTCCTGGCAGGCTCGGCGGGCTTCTCGTCGTAACGACCGCATCAACAGTTTACGCAAGTCGCGGCTGGCCGGATTTCCCCAATATGCCGACCCTGACGGAACTCGGGTATCCCGATGCGGACATACCGTTGTCCTTCGGGCTCTAGGCCCTGCCGGCATGCCCGTCGAGATCGTTCAGGACCTCAATGCGCGGATGCGCGAGCTGGCTGCAACGCGCGACATGAGGGCCAAGCTGTGGTCGCTCTCGACGATCGCTCCATTGCAGACGCCCGAGCAGCTGGCGGCGGCGGCCGACGACAAAATCAACCGGGAACGGATCGCTGCAGCAAGGATTCAGCTGGAACAAGCAGTGGTCCTGCTGCGGCGCTAGCGCATTATTCGGCCGTAATTGCCCTCTGGGGTTTGTAGGTTACGAACAGGCTGCTCTCGGCAGTGGGTGCGACAGATTGCTGTCGCAGGGACAGGACGTGTTGGGGATGGCGATCACGGCTGCGGACCCCACCGTCACCCGCCTGGGCCAGCATTGAGACGGGAATCGTCATTGTCGCCACGATAGCAGCAGCGGTGATGTAGGATGCAGCTTGCAGTAGCGTCATGATCCGTCTCCACTTTTTCCACTCGGCGTGACGTGTCTATCATTCTGTGAAATGTAGACAAATTCGTTCTAATTCCCCAAGTCTGAATGTTTTCTGAACGATGATCCGAAAATTGTCGTCATTCGTCAGATTGGCTACGCAACCGCCGAGGAATCGCACGCGCGGGAGCGCAGAGAAGTACGGAGGGAGGATCGGGGCACGGGTGTGATGACACGAATGCGACAACTCAGTGCACGGCAAATGTGCGCGGACCCATCATTCGAGCGAACCGATGCCGATCGTGCGGCATCCCGCCCTGTAGGGCCGGGTTGAACGGCTCGGAGGTGCGTGCTAAATCACGCCACGTTTCCGGAGGGGGCCGCCGATCGTCTCGAGCGCGCGTTCCGGAATCGCTCCCTACATTGGGCGCCCCGTCGTGGGCTTCCACCCTGGGGCTGACCGATGCGGCCGGCTTTCCTCGCGAGCAGGCTTTTTGGCGAGAGCAACTTACGTGGCGACTGACGATCCAATCATGGCAAGCGTAGCGGGCCGCTATGCCTCCGCGCTGTTCGATCTGGCAAACGAGGAGCGCAAGCTCTCCGTTACCGAGGGCGACGTGGAGCTGTTGCAAACGCTTCTCGACGAGAACGCCGATTTGCGGCGGATGGTGACCAGCCCGGTGATCTCCGCAAACGACCAGCGCGCGGCCATCGGGGCCATCGCCTCCCGCGCCGGCCTGTCGCCCCTGGTGGTCAATTTCGTCGGACTGCTCGCGCGCAATCGGCGATTATTCATCGTTTCAGATGTGCTGAAAGCCTTTCGCCAGATCCTCGCGCGGCATCGCGGCGAGGTCACGGCTGAAGTGGCGTCAGCGCATCCTCTGACCGAAGATCAACTCGCGGCGCTAACGGCCAAACTCGCCGCGACTGCGGTTGGTGGGCGCGTGCGCCTCACGACGCGGGTCGATGAAAACCTACTCGGTGGGCTCGTTGTCAAGATGGGCAGCCGCATGATCGATAGCTCCCTTCGCACCAAGCTCCAAAATCTCGAAATACGCATGAAAGAGGTCCGCTGATGGATATCAAAGCCGCAGAGATATCCTCGATCCTGCGCGAGCAGATCAAGAATTTCGGCAAGGAGGCCCAGGTCTCCGAGATCGGGCAGGTGCTGTCCGTCGGTGACGGTATCGCGC
>JANOKV010000536.1:0-3800 GCA_031419415.1 Hyphomicrobiales bacterium
GCGATCAGACCGGTACGGCGCGGCTGGCATTGAAGGCGATGCGCACGCGGGCGCCGTGAGGACAGACATCTGTGATTTCGAGCCTGCCGCCGTTCGCCTCGGCCAAGGCGCGAATGAGGCGCAGGCCCAACCCGCCCTCGGTCGTGGAGGAAAATGCGTCGAGACCCGCTGCAGCGGTCCCCATCGTCACGCTTTGAATGACGCTGGCGGGAACGCCAGGGCCATCGTCCTCGGCCTCGAACCAGGTCTCGCCGCCAATCGTTCCCCCCGTTCGAAGCTGCATGCGCGCGCCGGCGCCAGCATGCGCGATCCCGTTGGCCAGAAGGTTGAGCACGATCTGCTGCACGGCCAACCGGTCCACGATCAGGCGCGGCAGTCGGGAGGTCAACACGAAATCGAGCGTCAAACCACTGTCCCTTGCCAGCGGCTCGACGCTGCGCGCCGCGTCGGCGACGACGTCGTTCAAATCGACTTCCGTAAACGTCTGCTCGGCAATCGGACGGCCGATCGCATCGGGGTCGAGCATGGCGGCGATGACGCCCAGCGCATGCCGGGCCGTCTCCCGGATGCTGCGGGCATAATCCTCGTAGCGCGCGCTGCCGAGCGGACCGAAATGGCCCTTCGCCATCACGTCCGCCAGTGACAGGATTGCGGCAATCGGGGTGCGCAACTCGTGACCGAGGCGGGCAATCGTCTCCGTCGAGAGGCCCGGCGCGGGCGCAGCGGCTGGTGTGACGGCGATCGAAGGGTCGACGACACATGTGGGGTCGGCCCCCCGCGCACCGCTGGCAGCCTCGGCTTCGTCGGTCGTCATCGGCGGAATTCGCGTCACCGACCTCGCCTTTCCTCAGCCCTCGGATGGCAGATTTCCTTTTAACGTCAATGAGAGACGGCGTCCACGGCGACCCAAAGAATACCGGTGGATGAAAGCTCGATCGGTCGTCTGCGGTCGAACCGCGGCGGTCCGCGCATCGGGGGTCGCAAGGCCAATTGAAACTTCGTGCCCGGGTGACCATATTCGATCCATGCTGCGTCGCCCGAATATGTGGGGCTGCGGCAGGGTGGACGCCGAATGTGGGTCTGCCGTTCGACTTATGCGAGGTCGCTCGAGGAAGGGCTTTGCCAGATGACGCGCATTTCATTGATGTCGAGCCCGCTGCTGCTGGGGTTCGAAGACATCGAGCGCCTGATCGATCGGGTGGGTAAAGGGGGCTCGGATGGCTATCCCCCGTATAATATCGAACGGGTGGCGTCAGGCGACGACCGCGCGGAAGTTTTGCGCATTACCTTGGCGATCGCTGGTTTTACCCGCGAGCAGCTCGACGTCTCGGTGGAAGACAATCAACTGACGGTGCGCGGTCGCCAAGAAGACGACACGGCGCGCGAATATCTTCATCGCGGCATCGCCGCCCGCCAGTTTCAGCGCACCTTCGTGCTGGCCGACGGTATCGAAGTTCACGCCGCTGACCTCGACAACGGGTTGCTGACGATCGATCTCGTGCGTCACGCGCCAGAGCGGATCGTGCGCAAGGTCGAAATCGGCCGACAAAAAAAACTCGCGCCCTGAGTCGTTTCGGGCACAGGAAATTTCGTCGAATCGCGGGAAACTCTCGCCTGGGACGTTGATGCGAACCGTTCACCGGTTCTCGGCGTTTCCAGGTGGACGGCCCGCGAGCTGGCACGCCTCATAAGGAGCAGGGTCATGGAGCAGAGCAGAAAGTATCGCAGACGCAAGTCGCCCGCCCGCGCCGCCCCGTTCGTGAGCGAAGTGGAGCTGGCTCGGCTCGGTGGAGGTCAGCTCGCCTACATTCGGGAGCTCACGTCCGACGAGGCGCATGAGATGTTTCCGGCGGTAGAGGGCCTACCGTCTGGCATTAATCTCTTCGCCTTGCATGGCGCCGATGGAACGCCGATCGCGCTCACCGACAGCCGCCAAGCGGCCTTGGGTCACGCCATCGACGACGAATTGGAAGTCGCCAGCGTCCACTAAAAAACCGGCGACCAAAACCCAATCTCAACGAGGCGCTCGGCATCGTGTCCGGGCGCCTTTTGAAAATCCAGCTTCGTCGTCCCTTCAGCGCCGCACGACGATCCCCGCCTTGTCGCGGTCCCACAACGTCGCGATGCGGCTCTCGGCATCGGCGCGGAGCTGGTACTTCATGACTTTTTCGCTGGCATTGCGGGGCAGATCAGCGCGGAATTCCACGTAGCGCGGCACCATGTAGTAGGCCATGTTCGCCGCGCAATGCTCGATGAGCGCCACCACGTCGAGCGTCTGGCCGGCGCGCAAAACGATGCACACCATCACTTCGTCTTCCGACATTTCGCTGGTGAGGGGGAATGCCGCCACGTCCTCGATCGCGGGATGGCGCAGGATCATCTGCTCGACCTCGAAAGAGGAGATGTTCTGCCCGCGCCGGCGGATTGCATCTTTCTTGCGATCGACGAATGTGATCCAGCCGTCGGCATCCAAAAAACCGCGATCGCCGGTGTGGAACCACAGATTGCGCCACGCGTCGAGCGTCGCATCAGTCATGTTGTAGTATCCGAGCGGAGCGAACCATGGGTCGCGCGCCCGCACCGCGATCTCACCCGTCTCGCCCGTCCCCAACGGCATGTCGTCATCGTCGACGATGCACACGTCGACTTCGGGGCGCACGGGGCCTCCCGTGGCGCGCTTGGTGATCGGTGCGTCCGGCCCCTTGTAGGTGATGAGCCCAAAATCGGTGAGGCCATAGAGCGAGGTAATGGTCAGGCCGAAGCGGCGCTCGAAGCCCTGGTAGAACGCGATCGGCGCCGGCACCGCCATGCATTGGCGCACGGTGTTGTCGGCATCGTCGGGGCGTTCGGGTTGGCTCCACAAGATGTTGGCCATGGCGCCCAGAAGATTGAATTGCGTGGCGCGATGCCGGCGCACATCGGTCCAAAAATTTCTGGCGGAGAACCGCCTGCCGATGGCGATCGTCGCGTCGGCCATCAGCGCCGGCATACAGCAACATAGAAACGCATTGCCGTGCGACAGAGGCAGACACGTGTAGAGCACGTCATCGGCACGATAGCCGTAGGCGCGGCCCTGATCGATCCCCTGCGTGATCGCATGAGCATGCGTCGCCATGCTGCCCTTCGAGGGCCCCGTGGTCCCCGACGTATAGGACAGGTAGCCCAGATCGCAGAAGCGAACGTCGACGCCGGGCGGCGTTGCGGACGACCTCTCGATGTCGCGGTAGTCGGAAACGGGAATCTGGACGCGTGCCGCCCGCGCGCGTGAGGCGTCCGTGCTCTCCCCATCTTCGCCAACGACAACCAAGTGGCGCACGCGCGGCAACCGATGTTGAATTTCGACGTAGCGCTCCACGAGGCCGGCGTCGGCAATGAGAAGCGTCGCGTCCGATTGCTCCAGAAAATAGACGAGCAGCTCTCCCTTCGCCGCCACATTGAGGGGCACCACGACGGCGCCCAGCTTGAACAAGCCGAAATAGACGAGCAGCACTTCGGGTGTGTTCTCCAGAAGAAAAGCCACGTGATCCCCCCGCTTCACGCCGAGCGCGGCAAACCCATTGGCCACCCGGTTCGAGAGCGTGTCGACCTCGGCGTAGCTGACCTGGCGATCTTCGAAGACGATGAAGGGCTTGGCCCCATTGCGCGCCGCTTTATCGGCGAGCACGCGCGGAAACGTCCGTTGCGAAATTGGCACGTCGCTCGTCACGCGGACATCTCCTAATGGTCGCGTCCTTCGACCCATTCGGCGAACGCGCCCGCGATTTTGCCCTGGAAGCCGCATTGCCGTCCAGCCGTCCCGC
>JANOKV010000537.1:0-25562 GCA_031419415.1 Hyphomicrobiales bacterium
CGCGGCTCCTGAAGTTTTCCGGCCCATTGGATCAGAGTCGGCCTGCTGCGGGAACACTGTCGCGCGACTGTCGCGCGGCTTGCCAAGAACAAAAAAGGAACTTAACGTCCCTCGACTCGATTGTGCAATGGGGAGGGGGCGTGGCGTTCACGTTCGTACATACGGCCGACTGGCAGATTGGCAAGCGCTTCGGGCGGTTTCCAGCGGAGAGGGCGACGCTTCTCAACGAGGCCCGCCTGGACGCCATCGCCCGCATCGCGGCGGAGGCGACCGCGCACGGCGCGCGCCATATACTGGTGGCTGGCGACGTGTTCGATAGCGAGGCGCTGCCCGACAGGCTGGTGCAGACGACGTTGGGTCGCCTCGGCGCGCATCGCAACGTCACCTGGCATCTGCTGCCCGGCAATCACGATCCAGCCCGCCCCGGCGGCGTCTGGAGCGCGCTGGCGCACGCGCCTCCCGACAACGTTCGCCTCCACCTCGAGCCCCGCGCCGTCGAGATCGAGCCCGGCGTCGTCTTGCTGCCGGCCCCGCTCACCGCCAAATCGACGACCGCCGATCCGACAATCTGGATGGATGGCGCAACCACGCCCCCCGGCGCCATCCGTATCGGGCTCGCCCACGGCTCCGTGCAGGGCTTCGGCAGCCTCGGCGAAGCCTCCGTCCAGATCGACCCCAGGCGCGCGCACTCCGCGCGGCTCGATTATCTGGCTCTGGGGGATTGGCACGGTGCCAAAGAGATCGGCCCCGCCACCTGGTACGCCGGCACTCCCGAGCCCGACAGCTTCACCGACAATGGCCCGGGCCATGTCCTCGTCATCGACATCGCGGGTGCGGGGGTGCCGCCGAACGTCAAACCCGTGCCGACTGCGAAGTATCGCTGGCTCGCCCGGCGCGTCGTCGTGTCCCGCGCCGAAGACGTCGAACCCGTCGTGGCGGAGATCGAGCGACTGGGCCCCGCCACGGCCCAGCACCTGCTCGACCTGTCCGTAGAAGGCCGCTTGCCCGTCGCCGATCAGGCGGTTCTGGACACGCACCTCGACTGGCTCGCGACGCGCCTCTTCCATGTGCGGTGCGATCGTTCGCGGCTGCGCACGTCTGCGGGTCTCGCCGACATCGAGGCCCTGCAATCGGGCGCGCTGCGCGCCATCGCCGCACGGTTGGCCAGTGCGGCCGAAGCAAACGACCCCGAAGCCCGCATCGCCGCCGACGCGCTCACCCGCCTCTTCGCCTTCGACGCTGCTTTGCTCGCGGAGGGCGGTTCATGAAAATCACCGCGATCCGCATGGCGGAATTCGGAAAATTCGACGCGCCTGTCGCCCTCGAAGGGCTGACGGGCGGGCTCGACATTCTGGCCGGCCCCAACGAACTCGGCAAATCCACGATCCTGGCGGCCACGAAACTCGCATTGACGACCAAACACGGCACGAAAGCCAAGGAAATCGAAGCATTTCGCCCGTATCGCGGCGGCGCGCCGACCGTCGAGATAGATTTCGAATGCGGTGGGCGCAAATGGCGGCTCAGCAAGCGTTGGCTGACGCAACCCCGCGCCGATCTGCTCGAGCGCGGCGGTGGCAAGGCGGTGTTTCGCGGCCCGGAAGCGGAAGCCGAACTCGAAAAGCTTCTCTCGGTCGATGGCGCGCGCGCGCAAATCCCGCTGCTCTGGCTGGACCAGGGCCATTCCACCACGGCCTTCGCCGTGCCGGCCGATGCGCGCAGCCTGCTCGATGGGGCGATCGCGGGTGAGGTGGCCGCGATGACGGGCGGCGATCGGGCGCGCCTCGTTCACCAGCGGGTTCAGTCTGCGCTCGACGACCTCGTGACCCGAGCCCGACAACAACCGACCAAGGCCTTCGAACTGGCGCGCCGCCACGCCAAGACGACCGCCGACACACTCGCCGCCAAACGGGTGCTGCTCGACCAGCTCGAAGATCAGCTTCGCCTGCTCGCCGCCACACGAAACCGCGAGCGCGCGGTCGGCGATCCCGTGGCGACGACGGCGCGTCTCGACGCCTTGGCGCGTGCGCGCGACGCCCTCGAGACCGCTCGTCAGGCCAAGGCCCACGCCGACCGAGCCGCCCACGAGCGCCGCACCGCCCAAGCCCGTCACGCCCTCGTTGCGAGCGAGCATGCCGCATTCGTGGCGGCCCTCGGCCAGCTCGAAGACCTCGACCAGTTGGACGCGGCCGATGCGCACCAGACCGATGCAGCCATCGCCACCCTGGCCGAGTTGGAAGCCCGCAACTCCGCCCGCCAGCAGGAGGCCCATGCCCAGGGCGAAGTGATCGCCGCCCTCTTGGCCGAGCATGCGACGGCGGTCGCGAGCGAACGCCAGGCGGCAGCTCGAAATCGCTTGGCGGAGATCACGGCGCGACTCGAGCAGGCCCGTGCAGCGCGGCTGCGCGCCGACGAGATCGACGCGCTCGTGCCCGCCAATCGTGTCACAGCCGACGCGTTGGAGACAGCACGGCGTCACGCAGCGAACGTGCGCGATCTGGACACCCGATTGTCCGCAGCGGCGGCCGTCGTCACCATCGACTACGCGCCCGGCGCGCTCGGGCGAATTCGCGTCAGCGGGCGCGAGCTGGCGACAGGCGACACGCTGACGGCTGACCGAGCCCTCGTTCTCGACATCGAAGGCATCGGTGCCATCACCGTTCGACCGGGAGGCGGCGAAGCGACCGAAGACACCGCGCGTCGGCGCGACACGTACCGCCGCGACTTGGAGGCATTGTGCGCCGAGGTGGGTGCGACGGACCTCGCGGACCTCGAAGCGCGCTTCGATTCGCGTCGTCGCCACGAGGCGGAGCTGGGAGAACTGCGCGCCCGCTTGACGGCGCTGGCACCCGCCGGGATCGTGGCGCTCGAAGCCGCGCAGGCCCAGGCGCGGGTGGAGAGCGGGGTCGAGCCCGTCGGAACCTCACGCACGCCGGTGCAGATCGAAGCGGATGTGACGGCGGCTCGCGCCGCCCTTGTCGACCTCGAGGCGGCGCGAACAACGCTGGCCGGCGACATCGCCCACACGCGCGAAGCGCGAGCCGGTCGCACGGCCGCCGCCCACGAACGCGGGCTGCGTCGCGATCAACTCGCAGCCGCCCTGCCCGCACCACACGAGCGGCCCACGCGCCACGCCGAGCTGACCCGCGCCCTGGCCGAAGCCGAGGCCGCCGCCAACGACGCAGCCCGCACGCACACGGCGTGGCTCGCGAGCGCCCCCGACGAGCCGGCGCTGGCTCGCCTCATCGCAGGCGTCACCGCCGCGCAGGCGGCCATCGACCACGCAAACCGCGAACTCCAGGAGTTGCACGCCAAAGCCGCGCACGCCGAAGGCGCGCTGACCAGTTTGCGCAACGAGGATATCGCGAGCGTCGTCGCCGAGCTGACGGACGAGGCGGCGGAGGCCGATGCGGTGGTGCGACGCTTCGAGGCGGAAGTCGCGGCGCTGAAGCGTCTGGATCAGGAATTGACCCACGCGGCCACGTCGGCCGAGGCGCAGTTCCTCGAGCCAATCAAAGCCCGCTTTCTTCCCTATCTGCACATGGTGTTTCCGGGCGCTCGCGCCGAAATCGACGCCACGTTCGGTCTGCGCGAACTCGTGCGCGACACCGCGCCGGAAAAGCTCGACCGGCTGAGCGACGGCACGCGCGAACAAATCGCGGTGCTCGCGCGGCTGGCCTTCGCGCGCCTGTTGGCCGACGGCGGTCGCGCGGCCCCCGTGATCCTCGACGACGCCCTGGTCTTCGCCGACGACGCCCGCATGTTGCGCCTCTTCCGGGCGCTCGAGGAAGCGGCCAACTGGCATCAGGTGATCGTCTTGACCTGTCACGAAAAGAGCTTCTCGGATCTGACCGGTCGCCGCGTCGCCCTCCAAGCCTGGGAGCGCGTGACCGCGTGACGCGCTTCAGAACGCGAGCGTTGCCGCACGCCGCGCCGGCACGGCCGATTGGCCCAAGGTCGCCGCGATCGCCTCGAGGCCGCCTTCGATCACATCGGCCCAATCGAGCCGGCATCGACCGAGCGGGCCGCGGCTGGCATAGCGCTCGTTGACGAGGGTCGATGGCAGGTGAATGAACCCGCTGCGAACAGGCATCGCCGCCGCGCGCGCGATCTCTTGCGTCCGGTAGAGCAGCGCGTTGCACAAGTATCCGCCTGCATCGCGCGAGACGATGGCGGGAATGCCGCGTCGCCGCAGCCGTTCGACAATGTGCGTGGCCGGCAGTGTCGACGACAGATATTCCGGCCCCCACGGCGATACGCGCGGTCCGCTCGGCAACAGGCCCGCCGCATCGGCCGCCAGTGAGCAGACGTTGCGCCCGCGCGCCTCGATCTCGAAGCCGCTGGCCCGGCCCGCGACCCCGAAGTGAATGGCGGCGGTGGGCCGAAGTTGCCGGTAGAGATCGGCGACCCGATGCAACCCCGTCGCCCACTCCGTCGGCAGAATGTGGCACGCGATCCGAACACCTGGAAAGGCGTGCTCCGCCGCCTGGGCAATGCGGGGCACCAGAACCGCCGTCGCGTTCGCCGGCACGTTGGGAAAGGGACCAAACCCGGTCAGCAGCAGCGTGGGACGATGGTTCATGATGCCGTTCCGAGCGCCAGCAATTCCTCGACGGCGAACGCCGCCGTCATGGTCCCGGCTTCGACCTCGGCTTCGAGCCGTGGCATCGCCTCGGCGATGACGGTCGTCGACATCAGGCGCTGCAGCAAGCGGTCGTTGAGCATCTCGCGCATCCACCCGACGGCCTGCCGGCTGCGCCGCACGGCGAGTTCGCCCGTGCCCGTCATGATGCGGCGATGCGCTTCGATCCTGGCCCAGACGTCATCGAGGCCGCTGTTGTCGCGACCCGAGATCGTGACGACCGGGGGCTGCCAATTCGGGGAGGCCGGCGTGAGGATATGCAGCGCCCCGCGATATTCCGTCGCGGCCCGATTGGCCCGCTCGATGTTGTCCCCGTCGGCCTTGTTGATGGCGATCATGTCGGCCAGCTCCACGATGCCCTTCTTGATGCCTTGCAGGTCGTCGCCGCCGCCGGCCAGCAACATGACCAAGAAGAAGTCGACCATCTCGGCCACCGCCGTCTCGGACTGGCCGACGCCGACCGTCTCGACGATGACCACGTCGAAACCCGCCGCCTCGACGAGCGCCATCGTTTCGCGCGTGCGCCGCGCCACGCCGCCGAGCGTGCCCGATGTGGGCGTCGGCCGAATGTAGGCGTGCGGGGATTGTGACAGGCGCTGCATGCGCGTCTTGTCGCCCAGGATCGACCCACCCGTGCGCCGCGAGGTCGGATCGACGGCGAGAACGGCGACGCGATGGCCCGCCGCGATCAGGTTCATGCCGAGTTGATCGATCGTGGTGGACTTGCCGACGCCTGGCACGCCCGTCATGCCGATGCGATGCGACGGTGGCGTGTCGGGAAGCAAACGCTGCAACAAGCCGCGCGCCAGAGCCTGATCGGACGGACGCGTGCTCTCGACGAGCGTGATCGCGCGCGCCAGCACGGCGCGATCGCCGGCCAGGACGCCGGCCGCGTAGTCCTCGAGGCGCAGATCGGCTTTTCGGCCGCGCGCATCGGAGTCGAGCCCCAGCGTAGCGGTGCTTTTATCGGTCGGGATCATGGCCGAAGGATGGGTCCGAATCTCGCACGCCGCAAGGGGGCCGCGCGTTGAAAGGCGAAGTGCGCGACTGGGATCGACGCGATCACCCCGTGCCGTCGCCGGTCGCCACGAGCCGTTGCACGAGAGCCAGCGCGGCCGCGACCGTGCGCTGGCGGATGTCCGACCGGCTGACGGCCCCGAAGCGGCATTCCTCGTGGAGGATGCGGCCTCCCCGGCGCGCGGCCGCGATGTGGACGAGGCCGACGGGCTTGGCCGCGCTGCCGCCGCCCGGTCCGGCAACGCCCGTGACCGCCACGCCGACATCGGCACGCGACTGGGTCAGCGCCCCCGCCGCCATCGCCTCCGCGACCTCCCGGCTGACCGCGCCCAGCGTCTCGATCAGCCGCTGCGGCACGCCCAGCATCGCCACCTTGGCCTCGTTCGTATAGGTGACGAAGCCACGGTCCACGACATCGGACGCGCCCGGACTCTCGGTCAAAACGCCCGCAATCAACCCGCCCGTGCAACTCTCCGCCGTGACGATCTTCAAGCCCCGCTGGCGCAGCGCCGCAAGCACCATCTCCGCGTCGGCTTTCAGGGGGTCGCTGAACATGTGGTCCTCACCCCAACTTGGCGTCGATGCCGTCGGTCCAGGCTTTGGCGGCGGCGAGGAGGAAGCCGGTGTCGCTCTGGGTGGTCAGGAAGCGGATGCCGCGTTTGATCATGGCGGCCTGCCGCTCGACGACGCGAATGCCGCCACAGCCGGCGTAGATGCCATTGGCGTTGCACGCCGCGATAGCGCGATCGATCGCCTGGTCGACCATCGGATCATCGAGGCGACCGGGCTTGCCCAGATCGGTCATCAGGTCGTTGGTGCCGATGTGGATCACGTCGATGCCGGGCACGGCGGCGATCTCTTCGATGTTGTCGAGGCCCTTCTTGGTTTCGACCATCACGCAGCACACGGTCGAGGCGTTGATCTGGCGGATGGAGTCGGCGAGCGGCACGGTCTGGCCGTTGAACTGCGGGAACACAGCGCCGACCGATCGGCGGCCAATCGGCGAAAACTTCGTGATCGCGACGCAGTGGCGCGCTTGGGCCGCCGTGTTGACGTCGGGGAAGATGATGCCCGTCACGCCATTGTCGAGCAGCGATGGCACGTCGGCGTCATCGGGCGAACGCACGCGCACCATCGGCGCCACGCCGAGCGGAATGGCCGTGCTCGCCAGATTTATGATGGTCTCGATATTGAAGACGGCGTGCTGGCCGTCGATGAACAGAAAATGATGGCCCGTGGCCTTGGCGATGCGCACGATCTCGGGCGAGCGGGCGAGGCGCACCGAGAGCCCCATCGCCGCCTTGCCGGCGCGCATGGCTTCGAGAACGGGATTGGTCAGCGTGGGCGTGGCCATCTGTCGTGTCCTTGTGAGGTATCGGAATTTGCGGCGAGTATGACACGGCTTTGCGCTGGGCCGCATCAAGGGAAACCGTTTACAGTGCGCGCGAACGCCCCAGCCCCGGAGACGCCACGTGAGTGAGGATTGCGATATCGCCGTGATCGGCGGCGGCTTCAGTGGGTTGACTGCGGCCCATCACGCGGCGCTGTCGGGCGCCCGGGTGCTGCACGTCATCGGCGCGGGCTTGCCCGGTGGGTTGGCCGCCAACGTGGGCGCGCTCGACGGCTTTCCGGCGGCGACCGATCCGGTGTCGGCACTCGATATTGCGCTGCGCGTCACCGAGCAGAACGATGCGCTCGGCGTCGAGGTCATGGCCGATGAGGTGAGCGCCGTCACGTGCGAAGGCGAGCGCCGGGTGCTCGACATCGCGGGTGAACGGCGCAGCGCGCGCGCGATCATCGTCGCCACCGGCGCGCGCTTGAAGATGCTCGACGCGCCCGGCGCCGAACGCCTGTTCGATCGCGGCGTCTCGCAATGCGCGTGGTGCAACGGCAGTCTGCACAAGGGGCAGGACGTGGTGGTCGTCGGGGGTGGCGATGCGGCGCTGCAAGAGGCGTTGCATTTGGCCGACTACGCGGCCTCGGTCACGATCGTCACGCGCGGGGATCGACTGCGAGCGCGCCTCACTCATGTCGACCGCGCTACGGCGGCCGAGACAATCCGCATCCGGCTGCACAGCGAAGTCGCCGAGGTGCTGGGCGACGACGCCGTCACGGGCGTTCGGGTGCGCAGCGGCAATGGCGGCGAACTCGACCTCCCCTGCTCCGGTGTCTTCGTCTACATCGGGCTCGCGCCAAATGCCGATCTCATCGGCGACCTCGCGCGGCGCGCCGCGCGAGGGTTTATTCTGACGGACGCCAACTATGAAACCGCCACACCCGGCATCTTCGCCATCGGCGCCGTGCGCAGCGGCTACTCGGGCCGCCTGACGAGCGCAGTGGGCGAAGCGACGAACGCGGCGTTGGCAGCGTGGGGGCTCACTCCATCATCGCGCCGTAGATCAGGTTCTTGAAGAGGTGGCGCGAATGCAGGCGCGGGGTGGCGCCTTGCGTCAGTTGGACCGCGACCAACTGCTCTTTGGGATCGATCGTGAAGCTCGTGCCGAAGGCGCCGCCCCACATGGCGTCACCTTTCGAGCCCGCACTCCAGCCGAAGCCATCGTGCAGGCGCACGGCAAAGCCCAGACCGAAACCGTAGCCCGGCCCGGTCGATGTCGCCGTCGAGCCGCCCATGCCGACCGTGTGATCCTGCAGCATGAGCTCGACGGTCTTTTTCGAGAGCAGCCGCTTGCCTTGATAGACCCCTCCATTGCCGAGCATTTGGACGAACTTGAAATAGTCCTCCGTCGTGCCGCACAGACCCGCGCCGCCTTTCAGATAGCTTTTCTTGATCTCCACCTGTGGCAGGCAATAGGTCAGCGCACCTTTCTTCAGCGGATCGCTGTCGAAGAGCTCGGCCAGACGCGAGGCTTTTTCGGCGGGCACCCAGAAGGCGGTATCGGTCATGCCGAGCGGAGCGAAAATCATCTCCTGGAAAACCACATCGAGAGGCTTTTTCGTCGCGCGCTCGACGACCATGCCCAACACATCCGTCGAGATGGAATAGTGAAAGGCCGTGCCCGGCTGGTGAGCCAGCGGAATTTGGCCGAGCCGCTTCAACATTTCGTCGGCAGAGATCGGCGTTTCGCGGGCCTCGATGTTGGCTTGCTCATAGGCTTCCTTGAGGCGTTTCGATCTGATCGCGCCGGCATAATAAAACCCCGACGTGTGCCGCATCAGGTCTTGAATGGTGACCGAGCGATTGACAGCGACATCCTCCGTCGTGACCGTGCCGTCCGCACTGGTCTTGCTGACTTCGACCTTGAGATCTTTCAATTCGGGTAGGTATTGCTCGATCGGATCGTTGATCTTGAACACGCCCTGCTCGACCAGCATCATCGCAGCGACGGTCGTGATCGCCTTCGTCATCGAGGCCATGCGGAAGATGCTGTCTTTGGCGATCGGTTTCGTTTTGGCCTGATCCAAGAAGCCGTGCGCTTCGAAATGCACGATCTCGCCGCGCCGAGCGATCAGCGTCACAGCGCCGGGGAAGTGGCCCTTGTCGATCTCCTGCTTCATCACGCCAGCGATCCGACCCAACCGCTCGCGCGACATGCCCTGCACGATGTCGGCGGCGGCGGGCGCGGCCTGCGCTTGCTGAGCGTGCGCGTAGTGTGGCGTCGCGAGGCTCATAACGAGAGCGGTCGCTAGAGATGCTTTGGAGACTATCTGCATGGGTCGTCCTCCCGATGAAATTGGGGGAAGGCTACGCTCGCAGGTTATCGGGTGTCCAGCGCTGGCTGCGTCCGCTGGCTGCGTCCGTTCCTCCGGGCTTTCGCTCGGCCCGGCCCTTCGGAGCGCCCCCGATCCTGGCCGAAGTCCGCGTTCCGGCAATTGCACCGTCTTTTCCAAAAGCTCAACGAATGTTACGATTGATCGATGACCAAGCAACACACCATCGAACGCATCGCCCAGAGCATCGACCGACTCGACGCTGCGGGCTTGGAGCAGGTTGCCGACCACGTCGAGCACCTCGCGGGGGACACCGTCTACTCGTCGTTGCCGGAGGCTGAAAACAGGCCATCGACGACGCCATAAAGGGTCTCGATCGAGGTGAACGCGTGGCGGGCGAGCAGGTGTTTCCCGCACTGCGGGCACGGATCAGCGCGGCCCAGTCGGCTTCATGAGGAGCTACGCCTTCTCATGGCGCGCCCAGAGCGAACTCGACGCGCAGGTCGACTATTTGATTAGCCGGGGCGCTTTCCGCCCTGCCGAACGACTCGCCGACCGCACCGAGGGCTTCCTGCGCGATTTCTTGGCCACTTATCCGCGCAACGGCAAAATTCATCCCCGACCGCGATCTTGGGGAAACTTGGATTCCCGGCATGCGTTTGGTGTTGTGGTACCGCTTCACCGACACGCATCTCGACGTGGTGCGCATATGGCACGCCAACCGTGATCGCCACACCGATCCTATCGAGTAGCCGCCCAGCGCGCCGATGCCCCTTACCTAATCAAGCCATCCAACACGAAGCCGCGATGCGGTTTGGGGGCTTCGCCTTCTTTTTTGCCCTGGCCGGAGTCGGCGGTCGCCGTGCGGTCGGAGTCGGAGGTGGGGTTCTCGAGGGAGGAGCGCGTGCCGCACGCCGATAGGCCCATCCCGAGCGCGAGGGCCAGCATCGCAATCCTGAAGGTCTCGAGACGCATCTGCCCGTTCCTCGACAATCAACTCGACCGGGGCCTCGTCAGCGCCCAGCCAACCTCTACTTAGCCGCCCGCGTTGGCTGCCTCCAACCGCTTAATCCACTCTGCCGCCATTTTGCGGACGGTCTGTGGCGCAGTTCCCCCATAACTGGTGCGGCTGGCCACCGACGACTCGACGGAAAGAACCGTGAACACTGCCGCCGTGATGCGCGGCTCCACCTGCTGCATGACCGCCAACGGCAGCGCATCGAGGTCGACGCCACGCGCCTCCGCCAACCGCACGATCGAGCCGGTAACGCGGTGCGCGTCACGAAACGGCAGCGCCAGCTCGCGCACCAGCCAGTCGGCCAAGTCCGTCGCCGTCGAATAGCCCCGCCCGGCCGCCGCCCGCATGGCAGCCGGGACAGGCTCCAGATCGTCGATCATGCCGGTCATGGCGGCCGTCGCGACCGCAATGGCGCGTAGGGCGTCGAACGTCGTTTCTTTGTCTTCCTGCATGTCCTTCGAATAGGTCAGCGGCAGCCCCTTCATCACCATGAGCAGGCCTTGGAAGGCGCCGGCGATGCGCCCGATCTTGGCGCGGCACAGCTCGGCGGCGTCCGGATTGCGCTTCTGCGGCATGATCGACGAACCCGTCGTCCACCGGTCCGACAACCGCACGAAGCCGAATTGGGGCGTCATCCAGAGCACGATCTCTTCTGAGAGCCGCGACAGATGCATGGCGAGGATCGAGGCTGCCGCCAGCGTTTCGAGCGCGAAGTCGCGGTCCGACACGCCGTCGAGCGAGTTGGCCGTCGGCCGATCGAAGCCCAGCGCCTGCGCGGTCATGGCGCGATCGATTGGAAACGAGGTGCCAGCCAGCGCCGCCGACCCCAACGGGCACTCGTTCAACCGCCGCCGCGCGTCCGTCAAACGCCCCCGGTCGCGATCGAGCATTTCCACGTAGGCCAGCACATGATGGCCGAAGGTCACCGGCTGAGCGGGTTGCAGATGGGTGAAGCCCGGCATGATGACATCGGCGTGCGCCACAGCCTTGCCCGCCAGCACGCGTTGCAACCGCCCGACGGCGCCGATCAGATGGTCGAGCGCATCGCGCACGTACATGCGGAAATCGAGCGCCACCTGATCGTTGCGCGAGCGCGCCGTATGCAGCCGCCGCCCGGCCTCGCCCACGATTTCGGTCAGCCGGCTCTCGATGTTGAGATGTATGTCCTCGAGGGCCGTCGAGAACTGGAAGTGACCCGATTCGATCTCGGCCTGCACCTGATCGAGGCCCGCCACGATCGCGGCGGCGTCGGCGGCGGAAATGATGCCCTGCGCGGCCAGCATCTCGGCATGGGCCTTGGAGCCGCGGATATCCTGTGGCGCCAACACCTTGTCGAACGCGATCGAGGCGTTTATCTCAACCATCAACTCCGATGGCGACATTTGAAAGCGGCCACCCCACATTGTGTTGGCGTCTTTGTCGCTCATGGGAATGGGGCCTTTCGTTTCCGTGAGAGGGACGTGGGCCGGCGCGGCGAACGCCATGGGAGATTGCATGACGCAGCACAAGACCACGCACCGGAAGGCGACGCCACCGTCGATCGGTGCGTTGATCGCAACCGCCGTCGTCGCCGCCGCCGCAGGGTTCGGGGCCGTATACGCCATGGCGCGCGGCGCTGACAATGCCGGGCAAACGCCGATCGTCGCCACCCGGCTGGCACAGGCGACGCCCGACCAGCCTCTGCCTTCCGGTCCGGGGGCCAATCCGCTGAGCGTGGGCGAGATGGCGAAGTTCGTGTTCAAGAAGGCGCCCGAACCGCTGCCGGAGTTCACTTTTCTGGATGGCGCGGGCAAGGTGCGCAGCCTGAAGGACTGGCGCGGCCGGGTCGTGCTGCTCAACATCTGGGCCACGTGGTGCCTACCGTGCCGCAAAGAAATGCCCGACCTCGAGCGGCTCCAGGCGGAGCTGGGCTCCGATAAGTTCGAAGTCGTGGCGCTGAGCGTCGATCGCGGTGGGCTCGAAGCGTCGAAGAAATTTCTCGACCAGATCAAGGTGACGAAGCTGGGCCTTTACGCCGATCCGAGCGCACGGGCCGGGTCCACATTGAAAGTCATCGGCATGCCAGCCACGCTGCTCATCGACGCCCAAGGCCGCGAGATCGGCCGACTTCTCGGCCCCGCCGAATGGCACAGCGAGGACGCCAAGGCGCTGGTGAGGGCGGTTGTGAAGTAGACGGCCGGCCGTCACGAATGCTCAAAGCCCACCCTTGGTTTCTCGGAATTCGGCGCGCGCTGCGCGTCAAATATCCGGAAAACCGGCGGGTGGGTCGGCGGGACGCGCGGCCAGACTGCGCGCCTGGGCGGCGCCGTCACTTCCACTCGATCTTGAGGACTTCGTAGGAGCGCGAGCCTTTGGGCGTGGTGACTTCGGCGAGCTCGCCTTTGGACTTGCCGATGAGCGCGCGGGCGATCGGGCTCGAGATGGAAATCTTGCCTTCGCGCACGTTGGCTTCGAAATCGCCCACGATCTTGTATTTGACCTTCTCGCCGGAATCCTCGTCTTCGAGGGTGACGGTGGCGCCGAATTTCACGGTGTCGCCCGACATGCGGGACACGTCGATGATCTCGGCGCGCGACAGCTTGTCTTCGAGGTCGGCGACGCGACTTTCGTTGAGACCCTGGGCTTCCTTCGCCGAATGATATTCGGCGTTCTCCGACAGGTCGCCGTGCGCGCGCGCTTCCGCGATCGCTTGGATGATGCGCGGCCGCTCGGTACCCTTGAGCCGTTGCAATTCGGCCTCGAGTTTGGCGTGGCCGTCAATGGTCATCGGAACCTTTTCCATGGCCATCGTAATAATCTCCTTCGGCGCACCCGGATGGGCGCCCATGCTCAGTGTCACTCAGACCTCAGGATATGGCTAGACCTTCACCCGCAGAGGTGGCGAAGGAGTGTCAGGCCGCATGCCCCGTATAGCTCTGCAGCGGGGCCACTTCGAGAGTGTCGGCCCGGAGAGCTTTTATGGCTTGCGTGACCGCAACAGCGCCAGCCAATGTTGTATAATACGGGATGCGATTGAGCAAGGCTGTCCGTCGTATGTCTTTGGAGTCCACCAGCGCTTTGGCTCCCTGAGTGGTGTTAACCACAATGTGGACCTCGCCATTTTTCATGATGTCGATGATGTGCGGCCGCCCCTCGAGCACCTTGTTGACAAGGTCGCACGCGATTCCATGCGCCTCGAGGTGACGCTTCGTTCCCCGCGTCGCGACGATCCGAAATCCCATCTCCACGAAATCGCGCATGGCGCCCAGAATGTGATCCTTGTCGGCCTCGCGCACCGACACGAAAATGGTGCCGCCCGTCGGCAGGACCGTGCCCGATCCGAGCTGGCTCTTGGCGAATGCGAGGGCGAAATCTCGGTCCAATCCCATGACTTCGCCGGTTGAACGCATCTCAGGCCCGAGGACGGGATCGACGCCGGGGAAGCGCGCAAATGGGAACACAGCCTCCTTGACGGCAACGTGTTTCAGGCGCGGCGGTTTCAGCCCGAAACTCGCGAGCGACGCGCCTGCCATGATGCGCGCTGCGATCCCGGCAATGGGGATTCCGACGACTTTTGCGACGAAGGGCACGGTTCGAGACGCCCGAGGATTGACCTCGAGAATGACGATGCGCCGATCTTTCACCGCGTACTGCACATTCATCAATCCGACGACGCCCAAAGCGAGCGCCAAGTCGCGAGTCTGCTTCTCGATCCGGATCAAAATCGAGCTGTCGAGGGAGTGGGGAGGCAGAGAACAGGCCGAATCACCCGAGTGAATGCCGGCCTCTTCGATATGTTCCATGATGCCGGCGACGAATACGTCTTTGCCATCGCACAGACAGTCCACGTCGACCTCGACGGCGTCGGCCAGATAGCGATCGATCAGCAGCGGGCGCTTGTCCGACACGACCAGCTCGGAGTGTCCCGCCAGAGTCGCCGCCAGACGTTGCAGATAACGGTCGAGTTCCCCCCCATCGGCGATGATCTCCATGCCCCGCCCACCCAGCACGTAGGACGGACGAATGAGAACCGGATAGCCGATCCGTTCAGCCGCGCCGCGCGCCTCTTCCGGCGATCTGGCAATCCCGCTTTCGGGCTGTTGCAAGTCGAGCCGTTCGACCAGAGCCTTGAACTGGTCGCGATCTTCCGCAAGATCGATCGACGCCGGTGATGTGCCCAGAATGGGCACGCCGGCCTCAGCCAGCGCTTCGGCCAGTTTCAGGGGTGTCTGGCCACCGAATTGGACAATGACGCCCTTCAGGGTGCCGCGCGACTGCTCCACGGCGATGACTTCGAGCACGTCTTCCGCCGTCAGGCTCTCGAAATAGAGCCGGTCGGACGTATCGTAGTCCGTGGACACCGTTTCCGGATTGCAGTTGACCATGATGGTCTCGAAGCCGGCGTCGGTGAGCGCGAAGCAGGCGTGGCAGCAGCAGTAGTCGAACTCGATGCCCTGCCCGATTCGGTTGGGCCCACCACCCAGAATGATGACCTTCTCGCGGTCGGACGATTGCGCCTCGCACGTCGGCGCGGCCGGCCGGCCATCGTCGGTCAGCATCAGCCCGGATTCGTAGGTGGAATACATATAGGCGGTCGGCGATTCGAATTCGGCGGCACACGTGTCGATGCGCTTGTAGATTGGTCGAACGTCGAGCGCATGCCGCAGACGGCGCACCTCGGCTTCACCCAAGCCCGACAGTTTGCCGAGCCGCGCATCGCCAAAACCCATCGCCTTGAGCGCGCGCATCGTAGACGCCGTCGTCGGCAGCCCATGCACTTTCACACGCTCTTCCGTATCGACGATCTCCTGGAGGCGCGACAAGAACCACGGGTCGATGGCGCACGAGGCATAGATTTGCTCGTGGTCGACGCCCAGCCGCATGGCTTGGGCGACTTTCAGCAGGCGATCGGGCGTCGGGCGACCCAGCTCCGCACGTATAACGTTCTTGTCGTCACCGGCCCCGAGCCCCTCGAACGCGATGTCGTCGAGCCCCGACAATCCCGTTTCCAGTCCGCGCAGGGCCTTTTGCAGACTCTCGGCGAACGTCCGGCCGATGGCCATGACCTCGCCGACGGATTTCATCGACGTGGTGAGGGTCTGATCGGCGCCGGCGAATTTCTCAAAGGCAAAGCGCGGGATCTTGGTGACGACATAGTCGATCGTCGGCTCGAACGAGGCTGGCGTCGCGCCGCCCGTGATGTCGTTGGCGAGTTCGTCCAGGGTATAGCCGACGGCGAGCCGCGCGGCGACCTTGGCGATCGGGAACCCCGTCGCTTTCGACGCCAGCGCCGACGAGCGCGAAACGCGTGGGTTCATTTCGATGACGACCATCCGGCCGTCTGCGGGATTGACCGCGAACTGCACGTTCGAGCCGCCCGTCTCGACGCCGATCTCGCGCAATACCGCGAGTGAGGCGTTGCGCATGATCTGGTATTCTTTGTCAGTCAGCGTCAGCGCCGGCGCGACGGTGATCGAATCGCCCGTGTGCACGCCCATCGGGTCGATGTTTTCGATGGAGCACACGATGATGCAGTTGTCCGCCTTGTCGCGGACAACCTCCATCTCGAATTCTTTCCAGCCGAGCACGCTTTCCTCGACGAGCACCTGGGAGGTGGGCGAAGCCTGGAGTCCGCGCTCCAGAATATCGAAGAATTCCTCGCGGTTGTAGGCGATGCCGCCGCCGGTGCCGCCCATCGTGAACGACGGGCGCAGAATGGCGGGCAGCCCCACGAAATCGACGGCCTTGACGCCCTCTTCGCGCGTGTGGGCCATCATCGACAGCGGCGTTTCCAGGCCGATCCGCTTCATCGCCTCGCGAAACAGCAACCGGTCTTCCGCCATATGAATAGCTTCGGCGCGGGCCCCGATCATCTCGACGCCGTATTTCTCGAGCGTGCCGTCCTTGGCCAGCGCCAGCGCCGTGTTGAGCGCCGTCTGGCCGCCCATGGTCGGCAGCAAAGCGTCGGGTCGCTCCGCCGCAATGATCTTGGCGACGATTTCGGGCGTGATCGGCTCGATATAGGTGGCGTCCGCCAGTTCGGGATCGGTCATGATCGTGGCTGGATTGGAATTGACCAGAACGATCCGATAGCCCTCGGCCTTGAGCGCCTTGCAGGCCTGGGTTCCCGAATAATCGAACTCGCACGCCTGCCCGATGACGATGGGGCCGGCGCCGATGATGAGGATGGATTTGATATCTTCGCGTTTGGGCATGGCCCGGGGTTCATATTGCAGTGCGGCGCATTTGGCTATAGGCGCATCATGTTTTGGCGGGACGCGTGCGGTTCGTTCACGCCGATGGCGGAGAAATCCAGTTGTAGAGATCCAGGCCGCCGTCGACAGCCAGCGTCGTGCCTGTCACGTAGCGTGAAAAACGATCCGACAGCAGGGCCATGGCCGGTCCAGCGAGATCTTCGGCGTTGCCGAGGCGACCGAGCGGAATTTTGCCCGAGAAATCATACGCGCCCGCACTGAACCCACCGCCAGGAATCGCGCCCGGCGCAATGCCGTTGACGCGAATGCCAGCCGAGCCATAGGCCCGAGCCAACTCTTTGACGAGCATGGTCTGGGCGGCCTTGGAGGCGGAGTAATGCGGCAAGTTGCGCGGCGTGTGCGCATGCAGGGACGTGACGAACAGGAGGCGCCCCTTTGCCCCGCGCGCCTTCATGCTTTCTGCGACGCTACGGGCCAGAAAAAAGCCCGACCGAACATTGACGTTCACCATGCCATCGAAGACGTCTTCGGTGACATTGGCCGCATCATCGGTCTCGCGCCGGGCAGGAGCGGCAGCATGCACGAACATGTCGACGGATCGACCGTCGAGCCGCGCCACGAGCCCTCTCCAGCCATCGCGCCCCGACAGATCGGTGGTCAATGCCTCCGCCGCTCCACCGGCCTCGGTGATGGCTGTCTGCACGGCGGCATTGCGCACCGCATCGACATCGGCCAGCAGCACGCGTGCGCCCTCGCGCGCCAACCCTTCGGCAATGGCCCGCCCGATATTCGATGCTGATCCAGTGATGAGGGCACACTCGCCCGCAAAGAGCCCATTGGCTTGCATGTCGACCCTGTGGCGCCTGTGTTGAAGGGGGCGGGCCTGAATGCCTCGAGACCCATGATCCAGCGTCGGCGCGCTCCGACGCTGGCGCGCCGATCAAGACGACGCCTTCGGTTTTATTTTTTGCGGAATTTGCTGAGGTCGACGACCTTGCCGCCGTGATCGTCGGCGATGGCGTCTTCGCGCGCCTTCTCCTCGATCAGCGCCGGTTCCGACTTGTCGCCGCCCTCGGCAGCCTGCGTGCGAAGCCGCGAGGTATCGATCGGCTCGTCGACCGACTCCGCCTTGGAAGCCACACGCAACCCCGGAGTCTCGGCTTTGCCGCCGATGCGGGACTTGTCAATTTTTTCGGGGCGCGCGCGTTTTGGGCGCTCTGCGCGCCGCTCTGCGATCGATGTTTCCGGCCGACCGTTCGACACCTTGTCTTGATTGCCGCCCGTCATCCGGTCCGATCCAACGGCGTCGCCGCTCGGCATTCCCGTGCGTCGCGAGCCATCTGCTGCGAATTCGGAACCTTCGAACTGGAGACCATAGGGGACACTGGGATCGTAGAACACCTTGATGGCCTTGTAAGGGATGGCCAAGCGTTCGGGGATACCGTCGAAGGTCAGCTCCACTTCGAAGCCGCTGTCGCTGACGTGGAGATCGTTGAACCGGTACTGGAGAACGATCGTCATCTCCACTGGGTATTTGGCCCGCAACCGCTTCGATAACGAAACGCCGGGCGCTTGGGTGTCGAAAGCGATATAAAAATGATGGTCGCCCAATAGGCCGAACTTCATCACCTGAACCAGGACCGCGCGGACGATGCTGCGCATCGCGTCCTGCGCCATCGCTTCATAGTCGATATGCTGGCCCGGCCTCATCTGCGATCGATCTCTCAGACCCGTCTACAAAAGTCCCGATACCTCGGATGGCGCGCTTGTCGAAACTCTTTTTTTCGACTCCGGCCATACGGTCGGGTTGAAAGTGGAGGGCTTCTGTTGCCCGGCGCCCTCCGAGCCGCGCCTGCCGTTGCTAGACGTCAGGACTTCTTTTCAGGCCAATCCAACTGCGTTACGCAGCGAGACGTGCCTCAGCATAGTTGTCATTTGCAACTATTCTGGTGACCCGATAACGGCGGTATCATGCCGGGCAAAAGAGCACCCTTTACACCCTCGTCGATCCTATTTCGCCCCCATGTGGAGGTCCGGCCGCGAAGCCAGACCTCTGAATTGGTGGAGGCGCCGGGTACCGCCCCCGGGTCCGAAAGGCTTATTCCGATGTCCATTTATCGCCATAGCCGGACGAATCCGGCATACCCAATATAGAGCGCGCAGCCCTCAATTGAAAGACGCTGTGTCAGCATGGTTCAAGACGCCGATCTTCATCCTGCCGGACACCACCTTTCATGTCGCTTCACCTCAAGCTTTCAGCCCCTGCTCCTCGATAGGAAAGCATCTTCACCATGCGCGCATTCATTAGAGGCGCCCCGGCGTGGCAGCCCGGCTCGGCCTGGGCATGGTATTGGGCCGCACCGGTCACGCTGCTGATCTTTCTGCTGGCCCAGGGGGCGGGGGTCGGCCTGGTGGTGCTGGGCTCGCCGTCGTCATGGACGAGCTCGATCGGCGAAATTCTCAACCAAATCGACCCGCTCGACATGCGCATCCTGTTGGCGAGCCAGATCGCAACCATCGTGCTGGCGGTGCTGGCCGCCTATCTGTTCGGCTCCAACCCAACGCGCCAACTGCGCCTGACGAAACCCGAAGGTGGCACGCGCACCTATCTGCTGGCCGTTGTGGTCATGGTCCCCATTCTGGTGACGCTGAACGCCATCATCTGGACCGTGTCGCCACAGGACGCGCTGCGCGATTTTCTGCTCTTCAAGGACATGGCAAAGCGCGCCGACTGGCTCGTGCCGGCGCTGGCGATCTGCGTGGGCGCGCCGCTCTCCGAAGAGCTGCTGTTTCGCGGCTTTCTGCTGACACCTCTCGCCAGTTCGCGCTTGGGCTATTGGCCGGCGGCCGCCATCGTGGCGTTGCTCTGGACGCTGCTGCACCTGTCCTACTCGACCGTCGGGCTGATCGAGGTGTTCACCATCGGCATCTTTCTGTCGTGGACACTGCGGCGCACCGGCAGCCTGCGCGTTCCGATTTTCTGCCATGCGCTCTACAATACGTTCTTGTTCCTACTGCTCCGCTGGATGCCGTAGTGATTCGCCGTGGACACACTGCGGGTCGGGATTTACCGGGCCGTGGAATCCGCTATTCAAGTCGATATGCACCAGTATCTCGATCTCATGCGCCTCGTGCGCGACCAAGGCGCCCGCAAGACGGACCGCACCGGCACGGGCACGCTCAGCGTGTTCGGCCATCAAATGCGCTTCGGTCTGGCCGAGGGCTTTCCGCTGGTCACGACCAAGCGCGTGCACGTCAAATCCATCGTGCACGAGCTGATCTGGTTTCTCGCCGGCGATACGAACACCGCCTATCTGAAAAAAAATGGCGTCTCGATCTGGGACGAGTGGGCCAACGCCGAGGGCGATCTGGGCCCCGTTTACGGCAAACAGTGGCGATCGTGGGGGGCGCCCGGCCCCGGCGGCATCGATCAGATCGCCGAGGCGGTGGAGACCATAAGGCGCAATCCCGATAGCCGGCGCATCATCGTCACGGCCTGGAACCCTACGGAATTGCCCGACATGGCGCTGGCACCCTGCCATTGCCTGTTCCAATTCTACGTGGCCGACGGGCGTCTCTCCTGCCAGCTCTACCAGCGCTCGGCGGATATTTTCCTGGGCGTGCCCTTCAACATCGCGAGCTATGCCCTGCTGACGCTGATGATGGCGCAGGTGACGGGCCTCAAACCGGGTGACTTCGTGCACACACTGGGGGACGCCCACCTCTACCTGAACCACCTCGAGCAGGCCGATCTCCAACTCGCGCGCACCCCGCGCCCGCTACCCACGGTTCGCCTGAACCCCGCCATCGGCTCGATTTTCGATTTCCGCGCCGAAGACATCGAAGTCGTCGGCTACGACCCCCATCCCTTGATCAGGGCCCCTGTGGCGGTTTGATTGAAATGAGTGATAAGAGCGCCAGGGACCTGCAATTGTTGGCAAGCCTTAGGCTCGAGGACGCTCGTATTCTACACGCGCAAAATAGGTCCTCCGGCGCCTACTATCTGGCTGGATATGCTATAGAATGCGCATTGAAAGCCGTTATCGCTCAATCGTTTCGGGCGGCCGTCATACCGGAAAGGCGGTATGTCGATAGGATTTTCACCCATGACCTCAAGGCGCTACTCGAATTGTCGGGTCTCAGACAGAGGTTCGAGATCGATGCCAAGGGTTCAGCCGATTTGAGGAGTGCATGGGCAATCGTAACCGCTTGGAACGAAGCGTCACGGTATGAGGTCGTCGATCCGTTTCGGGCGGCGGAAATGATCGAGGCGGTCGGAAATGAGAACTACGGAGTCCTGCAATGGCTGATGCAGCGCTGGTAGAGAACGACGTCGAGAGATCGCGGGCATTTGTGAACTTCCTGGAGAGCCACGGCCATCCATTGACCGCTGCATTATGGATCTACCAATCAGATGCCGACCGGTGGCGCTTAGTCGTTTGTCCGCGTGAGCAGCGCGAGAATGTCAGCAGCTACTACAGGGATTTTGCGAAGCTCATAAATGCGGCCGGTTCTCCTATTTCGCTCTTGCCACTCGATATGGTCGACATCGTGACAGAAGGCTCGCCTCTCGTCAGACAACTCGGGAGTGTGATTCGCGTGGACGGGACGGGGACGGAATCGGTCAGGCTCGCGAACAATGTCATCAACGGAGTATTTCTCGAGGACGCAATAATCCTCAAACTGGCGCTCTGATGCCCGAATGGAATACCCAATCATATCCCTCGTCGTCGCCGTCGCCGAGAACGGTGTCATCGGTCGGGAGGGGCAACTGCCGTGGCGCATGCCGTCCGACTTGAAGGTGTTTCGGCGGCTGACCATGGCTAAGCCGATTATCATGGGACGCCGCACGTTCGACTCCATCGGCAAGGCCCTGGATGGTCGCGACAACATCGTCGTGACGCGCGACGCCGAGTTTATCGCCCCCGGCGCGATCGTCGCCACATCGCTGACGGAGGCCTTGGCAATTGCAAAAAGAGCGGCCCAATTGCGCGGCGCACACGAGGTGATGGTGATCGGCGGCGCGGAGATCTTCGCTTTGGCGCTGCCCCTGGCGGATCGGGTCTACCTCACTCGCATTCATGCCACACCGACCGGTGACATTGTCTTCCCCGCCCTCGACGCCGCCCATTGGAGCGAAACCAAGCGAGAGCCCATCAGCCCCGATCCGCGCGATGATCATCAGGCCACGCTAACCATATACGAGCGGGTGGGCCGAACGGTCGGGTTGTAGACGATCCACTCATTGATGGCGGCTCGGCAGATGACGTGACGAACCCAGCAGCCACCCCCATATTGATGCATGTTAATTTGCATGGCCTCAACCGGAGCCCTATAAGCTCGAGTCACGTGTAACTTTGCCAATCGGTCGGCGCGATCACGTCACCCCCGGATCGAGAGTTCTGGATGGGGCGAGATGACGGATGACTGGCTGCTTGCGCGGCCGACCGAATGTGCAACCCAACGAAACGTCAGAGGCGGTAAAAACAAGATGCCTTGGAGCAATCAGAGTGGCGGCGGCGGCGGCTGGAAAAGCGGCGGCGGCGGTGGTGGTGGCGGCGGTAACGGTGGCGGCCCCTGGGGACAGGGTCCCTCTGGTGGGGGCAGCGGGGGCGGCGGCGGTGGCGGTGGCGGTGGCGGACAGCCCCCCGACCTCGAGCAGCTTCTCAAGCGCAGTCAGGACCGCATCAAACAGACCATGCAGGGATCGGGACTACCCGGCCCCGTGTTGCTGTTAATTGCTGCGCCACTCGTAGCGCTGATCTGCTTTTACGCCTTCACCTTCCGGGTCAATCCCGATGAGCTGGGCGTGGTGATGCGCTTTGGCCAGTTCGTTCGCCAGGAGCCGCCGGGCCTGCACTTCCGCCTGCCACCGCCGATCGAAGAGGTCTACAAGCCCACGGTCACGCGCCAAAACATCATCGAGATCGGCTTCCGGTCGTCGGCAACGAGTGGGCGTTCGTTCCAACCCGGTGCAGCGGTTCCCGAAAGTCACATGCTGACCGGTGACGAAAACATCGTCGATCTGCAGTTCGTGGTCTACTGGCGCATCCGGGACGCGCAGCAGTACCTGTTCAATATCAAAGACCCCCACACCACGGTCAAAGAAGTCGCCGAAAGCGCCATGCGCGAAATCGTCGGCCAATCGAATATCGCGCCACTGCTGACCGAGGCTCGCCAGAAAACCGAGGCCGACGTCCAGCGCCTCATCCAGACGGTTCTGGATACCTATGCCTCCGGCATTCGCATCGACGGCGTCACGCTGCAGAAGGTCGATCCCCCCAACCAGGTGATCGAAGCCTTCCGCGACGTGCAGGCTGCGCGCGCGAACAAAGAACAGCTGCAAAACGAAGCCAACACCTACGCCAACAAGGTCGTTCCCGAGGCCCGAGGCGACGCGGACCGAATTCTTCAGCTCGCCGAAGGCTACAAGCAGCAGACTGTCGCCGAAGCCAACGGGCAAGCGTCTCGCTTCATCAAGATCTACGACGAATATACCAAAGCACCCGACGTGACGCGGCGACGGATGTTCCTCGAAACGATGGAGCGCGTGTTGAACGGCGCCGACAAGGTGATCATCGACGGCAAGACGAGTGGCAGCCAGGGCGTCGTGCCTTACCTTCCGCTCGACCAGCTCAATCGTCCAGCCAAACCCGCGGGGAGCAATTGATATGCGTATTCTGCTCTCGGCTCTCGTTCTTCTCCTGGGTGGCGCCGCCGTCATCGCTTACTTCTCGTTCTTCATCGTGCATCAGAACGAGCAGGCGCTCGTGCTCGAGTTCGGTCGGTTGAAACGGGTGATCCAAACACCTGGGCTCAACTGGAAAATCCCGATCGTCGAAACCGTCGATTATTTCGACAAGCGCATCCTCGATCTCGACACCAAGGAGCAGGAAGTTTCGGCTTCCGACCAGAAGCGTCTGAACATCGATGCGGTCACGCGCTACAAGATCGTCGACCCGCTCAAGTTCTACGAGACCATTCGCGACGAGCGCATGGTGGCCTCCCGGCTCAGCCCCATCGTCGACAGCTCGATCCGACGCGTGCTGGGTGCAGCGACGTTCCAAGAGGTCGTGCGCGACAAGCGTGAAGAGCTCATGAACCGTATCGCCAAGCAGGTGAACGAAGAGGGCAAGGACTTCGGCATCGAAGTGGTGGACGTGCGCATCAAGCGCGCGGACTTGCCCCCGCAGAATGCCGACGCCGTCTACAAGCGCATGATCGCCGAACGTCAGCGGGAGGCGCAGCAGTTCCGCTCCGACGGCGCCGCCGAAGCCAATCGCCTGCGCGCCACCGCGGATCGCGAGGCGACGGTCATCCGCGCCGAAGCCCTGCGTCGGGGCGAGATCATGCGCGGCGAAGGCGATGCCGAAAGGAATCGCATTTTCGCCGATGCTTACGGTCGCGATCAGGAGTTCTTCAGCTTCTACCGCTCGATGCAGGCCTACGAGACCGGCTTCAAGCCGGCCGATACCCGTCTCGTGATCTCGCCCGACAGTGAGTTCATGCGTTACTTCAACGGTCCCGGTGGCGCGGCCTCACCGCCTGCTCAGTTGGCGCGGCCACGCCCCTGATGACCATTTGAATGGGCGAAATCATCACCGCATTGGGCCTTGTTCTCGTCATCGAGGGTCTGATTTGGGCGATTTCGCCGGGCTTTGCCCGACGGATGCTCGAGGCGCTCGCAATGACGCCAGAGCAGCCGTTGCGGCTTGCGGGCGTCATAGCGATTGCCGTGGGCGTCGCCTTGGTGTGGAGTGTTCGCGGTTCGTGAGGCCCCCTGTATGATTTCTGCCCAATTCCAGCCTGATACGAACCGCAAGTCGGCGAAGAGTTGGCTCGTGTGAGTGTCACCCGTTTTCCCCGTGGCAGATCCCGAGCATCGGTTCAGTGAGGTTTGCGCGATGATGTCGACACGGACACGATTGGCAGGTTCTGCTGCAAAAAGAACCGGTCGGCTCGCGCGTTGGGCTGCGGGCGTCACCACCGGCTTGCTTCTCGGCGTCCTCCTTCTGCCGTCGGGCATCGACGCGCAGGGACGCGCTGGACCGCAGTCGGTCGCACCGTTGGCCGAGAAACTGACCGCCGCCGTGGTCAACATTTCCACCAGTCAAACGGTCAAGGGACCGCAAGGTGCACCGTTACCCAACGTGCCCAAGGGCTCCCCGTTCGAGGAATTCTTCGACGACTTCTTCTCCAAGCGCGGGTCACGCCCCCAGCAGGACCGCAAAGCGTCCTCTCTCGGTTCGGGCTTCATCATCGACGCTAAAGAAGGCCTGATCGTCACCAATAATCACGTGATCGACGGCGCCGACGAGATCATCGTCAACCTCTCCGACGGCAGCAAGTTGAAGGTCGACAAGGTGCTTGGCAAGGACACCAAGACCGACCTCGCCCTGCTCAAGGTGACACCGAAAAAACCGCTGACCGCCGTCGCCTTCGGCTCTTCCGAACAAATGAAGGTTGGCGACTGGGTTCTCGCCATCGGCAACCCGTTCGGCCTGGGTGGTTCGGTCAGTGTGGGCATCATCTCGGCCAAGCAGCGCGATATCAACTCGGGCCCCTACGACGATTTCCTGCAGACGGACGCTGCAATCAATAAGGGCAACTCGGGCGGCCCGCTGTTCAACATGGACGGCGACGTGATCGGGGTGAACACTGCCATCATTTCCCCCTCGGGCGGCTCGATCGGCATCGGCTTCGCCGTCCCCGCCGATACGGCTATCACCGTCATCGATCAGCTCCGCCAGTTCGGCGAAACACGGCGCGGCTGGCTCGGCGTCAAAATTCAATCGGTCACCGACGACATCGCCGAGTCCCTTGGCGTGAAAGAGAATACCGGAGCGCTCGTTTCGGGTATCACGGCCGATGCGCCGGCGGCCAAAGCCGGGATCGTGGCTGGCGACGTGATCGTGCGCTTCGACGGCAAGGACGTGACCACGACGCGAGGCCTGCCGCGGCTCGTTTCGCAAACGCCGATCGGCAAGACGGTCGATGTGGAGGTTCTGCGCAAGGGCCAGAAAAT
>JANOKV010000538.1:0-9213 GCA_031419415.1 Hyphomicrobiales bacterium
GATGGCCGCCGCCGTGGTGACTGCGCTCTATACCCCCTGGATCTTCCACGACCTGCAATTTCGCGTCGGCAACCCCGACTTGGCTGACTGGGTCATGGGCTCGATCATGGTCATCGTCATGCTCGAGGCGACGCGGCGCAGCGTCGGTCCAGCACTGCCGATCATCGCCATCGTGCTGATGATCTACGCCATGGCTGGCCCGTCGCTGCCGGGCATCCTCGCGCATCCGGGCAATTCTTGGAAAGCCGTCGTCAACCAACTTTATCTGACCAGCAACGGCATCTACGGCATCGCGCTGGGCGTGGTCGCGACTTATGTCTTCCACTACGTGCTGTTTGGCGTTTTGGCGACGCGCATCGGCCTGGGGCGTCTCTTCATCGATCTGGCCACGGCGCTGGCTGGCCGCTTCTCGGGCGGCCCCGCGAAGGTCTCGATCTTCGCGTCGGGCCTCTTCGGCATGATCTCGGGCTCGTCGATCGCCAACACCGTGACCGTCGGATCGCTCACCATTCCGATGATGATCCGCATCGGATATCCGCGCCACTTCGCGGCCGCCGTCGAATCGACTGCCGCCACGGGCGGACAAATCACGCCGCCGATCATGGGTGCGGCCGCCTTCCTGATGGTCGAGTATCTGAGCCTGCCCTATCAGACGATCATCATCGCCGCCATCGTGCCGGCTTTCATGCATTTCTTCGGCGTGTTCTGCCAAGTCCACTTCGAAGCCAAGAAGCTCGGCATGCAGGGCATTCCGGCCGCGGACTTGCCGAAGGCCCGCGCCGTGCTCGCCGAGGGCTGGCCGACGGCGTCGCCGCTGATCGTTCTGCTCGTCGTGCTCTTCTCGGGTTATACGCCTTATCTCGCGGCATTCTGGGGCATCACGGCCTGCATGGTCGTCGGCCTGACCAACCGCAATCCAATCGTCTCCGTCGTGCTTCTCGTCGTCGTCGTGACGGCGGCGCTGACCGAGTGGATCGTCGAGCCGCAACCGCTCCTGGCCATGATCACGGCCGCGATGGGGGTCTCGGCCTATTGGGTCTGGCGCGATGGACAGGCCGGCATGGTGCGCGTGGTCGAACTCTCGGACGCCTTCGTCATGGGCGCCAAGTATGCGATCAGCGTCGGCGCGGCGGCCGCCTGCGTGGGCATCATCGTCGGCGTCGTTACGTTGACCGGCGTCGGCTTCAAGCTGTCCGATATCGTGACGTCGACGGCCGCCTCTCTCGCGACGCAGCTTTATTCGCTATTCGGCGGCTGGCTGTTCACGACGGCGGGCATGACGCTTTTCTTCACGCTCATCATGACCGCCTTCGTCTGCTTGCTGCTGGGCTGCGGCGTGCCGACGACGCCAACCTACATCATCATGGTGACGATCGCGCAGCCTGCCCTGCAAAAGCTCGGCGTCGAACCGATCGTCTCCCACTTCTTCGTCTTCTACTACGGGGTTCTGGCCGACATTACGCCACCCGTGGCGCTCGCTGCCTATGCGGGCGCGAGTATGGCCGGGGCCGATCCTTTCAAGACTGGCAACACCGCCTTCCGGCTCGCCATGGCGAAAGCCTTGGTGCCGTTCGTCTTCGTCTATTCGCCCGCCATGCTCATCGTCACCAAGGGGTTCACTTGGCCGGTATTCTTCGAAACGACGCTCGGGTGCATCGTCGGCATCGTCCTGCTGGCCATTGCCCTGACCGGCTACGGTTGGGCCCATATGGTGCGATGGCAGCGGATCATGCTGTTCGTCGCCTCGATCCTCGTCATCGCGCCCTCGCGCACTGCGACCCTCATCGGCCTTGCGATCGCCACACCGATCCTCGTGCACCAGTATATGCTGCACCGCGCCGGCATCGGCCAAGCCGAACCCATGCGCCGCGCCACCGCCGCCGACGGATAGGCGAGGTGGAGGGCTCCAGGTGTGCTGAAGAAATGTCACCCCTCGTTTCGACAAAGGTCGCGATCAATGCCCGAAGTCATCGGAACATGGCGTCTCGTGCGTACTGCGGCGGTCGACGCCGACGGCAAGGCGCTGCCCGAGCCCTACAGTGGCAATGGTATGGGTCGGCTGTACCTGGGCGCTGACAAGCGGATGATGGCCGTCGTCTGCGATGGCCGCACGACGATGCCCGCTGGAGAAGTCCGCGAATACAACTCCTACATCGGCAATTACACCTTCGACGGTACACAGCTCGTCACGCGCGTCGATGGCGCGTCCGACCCGAGCCGCATTGGCTCCGAGCAGGTGCGCAACGTCCGCTTCGAAGACGCCCTCATGGTGCTGCGCCCGCCGTTACGCGCCTACGGCGCCAAGCCTGCCGAGCAACGCGAACTCTTCTGGGAAAAAATCGCGGACGTGTGAGCCGGCGCCAGGGTGTCTGGCCTCTGGCCTGACACCGCTCCACAACGGCGCCACAGCCCCCACTGCGCACGCGCTTCAAAGTCGAGGCCGCTCAGCTCTCGACCTCGCTCCCGATGTCATCCCGCGGCTTGTCCGCGGGATCCAGCCCTCCATAGTCTCCCGAGCCCAGCCGAGAGATGGATCCCGGTGGCGAGCACCGGGATGACAATCCTCACCCCTTCACGATGAACTGCTTGGCGTGGTCGTCGTAGTCGCCATAGCCTAGGGTGGCGCGGAAATCGGCGGGCGTCATGGCGCTCTTGGCCTCTGCCTCACCGGCCACGAGTGCTGCGAGTCCCGCTTTCATTCCGGCCATGGCGGGCGACAGCATGCCCGTTGGATAGGTGCCGATCTTGAAGCCCAACGCCAGCGCTTCGGTCTGGCTCGGCGTTGCGCGCGGCGCACCCGGTGACAGCACCGCGAACGAGGGCCGCCCGTCGGCCGCATCAATCGCGCGCTTGACCTCGCCCTCGTCGGCGGGCGAGTCGAGAAATAGGATGTCGGCTCCCTCCTTCACGAACATCTCGATGCGCGCCACCGCCTCGTCGATGCCCTGCGTCGGCCGGCAATCGGTGCGCGCCAGGATCAGGATGCCGGACTCCTTGGCCGCTTGCACCGCCGCGCGGATCTTCATGCGGGCCTCTTCGCGCGGCAGGCATGGCTTGCCGGCCGCCGTCAGCGCACGCGGCGTGATCTTATCCTCGATCAAAATGGCGGCCGCCCCCGCGCGGCCATAGGCGCGCACCGTGCGTTGCACGTTCATCGGGTTGCCGTAACCGTGGTCGCCATCAGCCAGGATCAGCGTCTGCGGCGCAGCGCCATGCACCATGTTGAAGCTGTCGAACATCTCGGCAAACGAAATGAGGTCGAGATCTGGTCCACCCAAGCGGCTGGCGGCGACGCACGAGCCCGACAGGAACGCCGTCTCGAATCCGGCGGCTGCAGACAATTTAGCGCTCAGCCCATCCCAAACGGCCGGCATGACGACGAGGCCAGGCTTGGCCAGCAGAGCGCGCAATTTTTCAGGAGCTGTCATGAGGATCGACTTTCACCGTCGAGGATTGGGCGCCGAGGCGCGGAGGACGACATCAGGATCGTCGATCGACCCGCACGGTGCAAGTCTCGGCATGCCAAAGGTGTCTGGCCTCTGGCCTGACACCGCTCCTCGGCGGGCGCTACAGATTTCTCCGCACCACTCGATTTCGGTGCCAGACCAAAGGCCAGACACCTGCTTCGCACGCAAAATCCCGAACATTGGACTTGGCGGAATGACTTCGAGGCTCACGTCACCTCGAAATCGCCGGGCTTCCAGTCGGGTTCGGGATAGTGCGGGTCCATCGTCTCCAGCGTCTTGCGTACGATGGCCGCGATCGCCCCATTGCGCACCCACTTGCGATCCGATGGGATCACGTACCAGGGCGCCGCCACCGTCGAGCACTTCTCCAACATCGTCGTGTATGCGGACTGGTACTCGGCCCATAATTTACGATCTTCCAAGTCGCCAGGATTGAATTTCCAACGGCTCTCGGGCTCATCGAGCCGCGCTTGCAGGCGCTCGCGCTGCTCTTCTTTCGAGACGTGCAGCATGAATTTCAGCACCGTCGTGCCGTTCTCGACCAGCATCTTTTCGAAGGCGTTGATCTGGTCGTATCGCTGCTCGATCGCTTCCGGTGCCGCCAGCTTGCGCACGCGTTCCACCAACACGGCCTCGTAGTGGGATCGATTGAAGATACCGATGACGCCGCGACGCGGACACGCCCGATGCGCGCGCCACAGGTAGTCGTGGGCGAGCTCTTCTTCGGAGGGCCGTCCGAATGCCGTGACGACGACGCCCAATGGTCCGGTCTGATTGAAGACCTTGCGCACTGTGCCGTCTTTGCCCGACGTGTCGATGCCCTGCAGGACCACAAGCAGCGCTCGCGTGCGCTCGGCAAAGAGCCGGTCTTGCAACGTATCGATGGCGACGCTGTCGTCGTCACACTGCTTTTCGGCGATCTTGCGATCCGGAAAGGCCGTCATGTCGGCGGGGTCGCGCCGATCGAGTCGAACGCGCTTTCCGGGCTGCACCCTGAACACCGCGCCCAAATCTTTTGCCATGTCCAGGTCAGCCCGGCAATTTCGTGGAGTGCCACGCGACCATCTGCCAACGGCCAGCGCGCTTCGCCCAGACGTCGGTGAAGCGCACGCCGAACGCATTGGGCGCGCCGTTTGACACCACCTTGATCTGCGCGACGCCGGTCAACACGACCACATCGCCCAGGTCCTGCGCCTTCACGTCGGACGGCTCGACCGACGTATAGACCGTGGAGCCCGACTGCATGTTGCCGATCAGGCTCTGCTTGGTATCCAGCCGCGCCGAGGAATGCGTATAGATCAAATCATCGCCGAGAATGTCATTCAGCATCGCTAGATCCTTCGCCGCCATCGCCTGCATGCGCTTGGCGTCGAGTTCGATGATCGCTTGTCCATTGCCTGCCATGTCGCTTCCTCGCTCAGGTGTTGCTCTGGGGGCAGAGTGCGGCGCGTCGTCCCCGAGTTCAACCCCCATCTCGCGCATCGGCGCCCGGATTGGAAAGCCTGTCGGAGGCGCGTGCGCAGTGCTAGAGCGCTTTGCATGTAGGTTGGGTCAAGCGCAGCGCGACCCAACATCCACGCTGTGCCGGGAAAGGTTGGGTCGCGGCCAGTGTCCTTGACCCAACGCCGCCCGCCCGTGCGTTTGCGATTCACATCAAGTGGAAAGAGCTCTAGCCTCCTTTCGACAATTGGATTGAAGGAGCCAGTCATGTCGACAATCGAGCGCATCATGGTGCCGGGTCTGCCCGAGCCCTACAGCCATTATTGCCACGTTACCAAGGCGGGTCCCCATGTCTGGGTCTCCGGCATCGTCGGCCAAGCCGCGGATGGCAGCATCCCTGCTGATACCGTGGCCCAATTCGACATCGCGATGGATGTGATGGCGGTGTGCTTGAAGGCGGCAGGCGCTGGTCCCGAGCATGTCGTGAAAGTGCTCGTTTTCATGACCGACGTGACGGAGCGACCCAAAATCAACCCGCGTCGCATCGCGTTCTTCGGCACGCATCGGCCGGCCTCGACCCTGGTCGAAGTGAAAGCGCTCGTCGATCCGCGCATGAAAGTCGAAATCGAAGCGCAAGCTTTCATCGGCTGAGCCGCCCCATCCAGAGGAACGCTGCCGATGGACGACAGCATGTCCCGCTTTCTGGTGGACGAACTCGCCCCCCTCGGTCCCGTCGACGTGCGCCGGATGTTTGGCGGCGGTGGCGTTTTCATCGACGGCTTGATGCTGGCGCTGATCTCGGATGATCGGCTTTATTTCAAGGTCGACGACGTGTTGCGACCACGCTTCGAGGCGGCCGGGCTCCAACCGTTCGTCTATGCGAGAAAAACGGGAAAGCCCGTCGTCATGAGTTTCTGGCAGGCGCCCGAAGACGTGTTCGACGATCCCGATGCCCTACGCGACTGGGCGTCCGCTGCTCTGGCCGCCGCTCGACGCGCGCAGAAGACGGCGCCGCGACGCACGAAGGCGCGTTCGTCGGCGCGTTGAACCGAGGCGAGGTCTGTGGGCTTCAATCCTGTCCTTCGGCTGTCGCGGGAACGCGCACGAGGATTGGCACCCGGGATGGCAACTTGTCTTTCGGGAAATAGATTCTGTTGATGAAGCGCTGGCCTTGCTGCGCGCGCGTCAAGGTCTCGATGCCGAGGTGTGGCCAGGGACCGAAGGGCGCATAGGCGCCGATTTTGTCTGGGGCCAACATCTGGTCCGACGCCATCAGTCGGCGGCGTTCCATGGTGTTCGACAGGCCCACGAAATCGATTGTCGAAGATGGTCGTTCGCTGTCCGCGCCGGCGGACGCTTTGGTCAGCGCCAGGTTTTCGAAATAGGCCGTAAAGAATGCCGCGCCGACGAGAATGCGGTCGACGAGTTCGGGCAATGCAGGCAACTGCAGAGCCACCGCCAGGGCGTCGTCCTGGGCCGCACGCTGGCAGAAGACATTCAGTTCGATTATGCGGCTGGTGAGCTGATGCAGATGGTGTTGCGCGCCGTCATTGGCTTCCGACGGGGCGTCGGGCAGGGCATAACCGTAGATCGGGTGGAAGGTTCTGCCGCGTTCTGTGAACGTGAAAAACTCATCCAGCACACGAATGTCGATGGGCGTCGCCTCGGGCTGAAATTCGGCGTCCAGGCCGGCGAGCGTGATCGCCCCCCCAGTGCGGATTGCTGTGGCGACCGTGGCCGTCTGCTTCAGAAATCCCAGCATCGTCTCGCTCAAGTCGAGCAACCGTTGTTGCGTCGACTTCTCAACGCGGGGTTCTGGCGGCTCGAAAGCCTCGAAAGGCGTCTGGTCGTCCGGTTCGGGCTTGGGTTCGGCCCGCTCGACAGGTGCGATCGAACGATATCCGGTTGTCGAGGCGGGTCTTTTTCCGAATGGCATGGGAGCCTCTCAGCCAGTCTAAGGACATCCTGCCACGATCGGGCGTAATGTCTCGCGAACCGAAGCGGCGGACACTAAATCTAGAGGAGTAAACGTTTGCTTAATCAGTCGGGCCAAACGGCGGCATGGCTGCCCAGTGGCATGGACGGCCGCGCGAACCATGCGGGCGTCTCCGACAGTCGGCCGGAGTGGCGCACCGCGGTCAGGCGGCCGAAGCCGGAATCCGACACCTCCAGTTGCCGGGCAATGTCGCCTTGCGTCAGCTCGGCTCCAGCGAGCCCGTTCGGCATGCGTCCGAGCCTGGTGAGCCAATCACCGGTCTGGGCGAGGGATACGCGAACCAGCCAGGATCCACCCTCTTCGGCTTGTCGTTTCAGCGCCATCATCGCGCCCGTGGCCATGAGAAATCCCGAGGCGTGATCGAGCGCCTGAGCCGGCAGCTCCTTGGGAGCGTCCTGGCCGGCGGCCGCCGCCTCGGCCATGTTGAGACCATTGGCGTTTTGCACGAGGCTGTCGAACCCGCGCCGACCCGCCCAAGGTCCTGCGTGGCCGTAGGCCGAGAGTGAAACGCAGACGATGCCGGGGTTGAGGGCCGCTACCTGTTCGGGCGAAAAGCCTTTACCCGAGATGGCGCCCGGCCGAAAGCCTTGCACGAACACGTCGGCCCCGCGCACGAGACCGGCCAACGTCGCGCGATCTGCGGCATTCGTCAGTTCGAGGAAGGTCTGGAGTTTGCCGCGCCCATTATCCATGACGAGCTGATGTGCGAACGGCAGCTCGGGTCCTGCAACCGCCAGCACGTCGGCGCCGTGTCCAGCGAGCGTGCGTCCGCAAACGGGTCCGGCGATGACGCGGGTGAGATCCAGAACGCGAATGCCCGACAGTGGCCGCGCACCGGCCGTACGTTGTCGGGGTTGTGCGTCGCCGATCCGCGACACCTCGAGGACGGGCAGCGTCGCCAAGGCTCGACCCTGCGGATGCGCCTGCCATTCTTCCGGCGTCCGGGTCATGGTGGCGACGAGCCCGCGCGCGACGGCTTCGTCTTCGAAGGCTTGGCCGTTCCAGCCAGCGATCGCTTTGGCCACGCTCTCGCGCGTATTTTCTGCACCCAGCATCGCCAGCATCCCCTCGCGGTGATGCGCGAAATTGGTGTGAATGCGCACGAAACGCCCATCGCCCGCGCGATAGACGCCAAACAGCGGATCGAACGAGCGGTGGTTTTCGCCTTCGACGCTGAGATAGCGCTCGCTGCGAAATTCGATCGCGGCGTGGCGCATATCGACGGCCACATCCTGCGCGCGGCCAGTTCTTTGTCGCCAGACTTCGGCGGCCGCGAGCGCACTGGCGGCGATGGTCGCCTGCGCGATCGTCCCCACGGCGAACGAGGAGGGCAATGCCGGCTCGTCACCGGTCAGGTCCACTCGGTCGAGGGCCGACGCTTCGCCCCCGCCGAGCGTCCAAATTTCCGATAGAGCAGTCCGGGGTTGAATCGAGGTCATGCGACTTTCTCCCGGTGTTCTCGATCAGTCGGCATTGGCCCGCGACGGGCGGCGTAGGAACGCGGGCACATGATCGCCGAGCCCGACGACATTCTGTTGGGAGCCACCACTTTCGCGACGGTTCGCCTCGGGTTGATCACGACGGTTATCGCGGGCAATCCGGGTGTTGCGTTCGACCCGATCCGCGGGAGCGTCCTCCGTCCTGCGGGGCTGTTGCGGGCTGGGACGTGGCGTGCGCTCAGACTGCTCGGATGGCGTGTCTATCCTAGGGTCGCGTGGCTGGTCGCGTGGCGCGGGGGCGGGCGCAACAGGCCGCTTTGGTCGTTCGGTGCGCTCGGACCGGCTGTCGCGGTCCTCCGAACTCCGGCGGCGGGGCTCGCGACGTTCCGGCCGCGCTTCGAACGCGCTCACGTCTTCGACACTGCGGGAACGGCGCTCGCCGCGCTCCGGCTGCGCCTGACGGGGGCGGCGGTCCTGGATTGGCTCCGCACGTAGCTCGACGCTCTGCATCGGCTCTTCGCGTGAGGGTCTTTCGAGGGCCTCGATCGGCCGCTCGGCGCTTTCGGGCGCGCGCCGTGATCGTTCCGGTCGCGCCGCACGATCACGTCCGGGTGAGCTTGATCCTGCCCCATCGCCGCGTCGGCCACGGCCGCGCGCGTCGTCGCGTCGTCCACTTGTCTCGGCGCCGCGTTTGGCGCCTCGCCCACGGCCGCGCTTGCTGGCGCGTCCGACCGCGAGCGTCTCTTCATCCGGCGCTGGCCCCAGCCATACGGGTTCCTGGCCAATGAGTTTGGTGATCGAGTCCATCGACTTGATATCGTCGGGCGTCACCAGTGTAACGGAGCAACCCTCCCGGCCGGCGCGCCCGGTG
>JANOKV010000539.1:0-4192 GCA_031419415.1 Hyphomicrobiales bacterium
GTGGTCGAGGGCACAGCGGTCCGACGTGGCGTCCTGGACCCTCTGGGTGCAGCCATTCCGGCCGGGCCCGAGCACTATTTTCTGCTCCTGCGGGCGCTGGCCAGCAGCCTGCAAACCTGCCTCGACAAGCCCGCTTGACGCTCCAATCGGCCTCGATCCCAGTGCTCACACCCTTGCGGCGAGCCCCGTGAGGGCGTACCTCCCCTATTCCCGTCTCCCGAGGTTTGTTCCGTGACCGCTGTCCCCCTCCCGAATATCGCCATCGTCGGCCGTCCCAATGTCGGCAAGTCGACGCTTTACAATCGCCTCACAGGCACGCGGGCAGCGCTCGTTTCCGACTTACCCGGATTGACCCGCGACCGGCGGCAAGGCGATGCCGATCTGGGCGGCAACAAGATCGTGCTCGTCGATACGGCTGGCCTGGAGGACGCTGCAGAAGGCTCGATCCCCGCCCGCATGCGCGACCAGTCCCAATCGGCCATCACACGCGCCGATCTCGTGCTGTTCGTCGTTGACGCCAAAGCGGGCGTGGTTCCCGCCGACACCGCCTTCGCCCGCATCGCGCGCGCTTCGGGCAAGCCCGTTGTGCTGGTCGCCAACAAGAGCGAAGGCCGCGCCGCCGAGGCCGGCTTTTATGAGGCGTTCGCGTTGGGGCTCGGAGCGCCGATTGCAATCTCGGCCGAGCACGGCGAGGGACTGGGCGATCTCGAAGCCGAAATTCTGTCCGCGCTCGGGCTCGAGGCCAAGTACGCGCCGCGCCGCCGCCGCTCGGCGGAGCCCGCCGCACTCGAGGAGGCGCCCGAAGGCGAGGACTTCGCCAAGGCGTTATCGACCGCACCCGTCCGCGTCTGCATCGTGGGTCGCCCGAATGCGGGAAAATCGACGCTGGTCAATACGATCCTGGGCGAAGAGCGCATGCTGACCGGCCCCGAACCCGGCCTGACGCGTGATTCCGTGTCGACGGATTTCACCTGGCAGGGACGGGCCATCCGGCTCTTCGATACGGCGGGATTGCGCCGCAAAGCCCGCATCTCCGAAACGGCCGAACAGCTTTCGGCCAGTGACGCGATCCGCGCCATTCGCTTCGCCGAAGTCGTCGTGCTGCTGCTCGATTCGGAGCGCGCGCTGGAGCAGCAAGACCTCACGATCGGCAATCGGGTGATCGAGGAAGGGCGTGGGCTCGTCCTCGCCGTCAACAAGTGGGACTTGGTCGAGGACAAGCAGAAACTTCTGAAAGACATCCGCGAGCGCGTCGACGAAACGTTCACGGAAGCCACAGGCGTCAAGATCGTGACCGTCTCGGCGCTGTCGGGACGCGGCGTCGATGGGGTGATGAAAGCCGTCCTCGAAGCCCACGCCATCTGGAACCGACGGGTCAGCACGGCGGCCCTCAATCGGTGGCTGAAAGATGCGGTAACCCGGCATACGCCGCCGGCGGCCGCAGGGCGCAGCATTCGCATTCGGTTCATGACCCAGCCTTCGACGCGACCGCCGACATTCGTCGCTTTCTGCTCCCGCCCCGATGCGCTGCCCAAATCCTACATCCGGTATCTCGTCAATAGCCTGCGCGAGGCCTTCGACCTTCCCGGCACGCCGATCCGGCTCTACCTGCGCAAGGGCGAAAATCCCTACGCAGACAAGCCGTAATCGCCAACGCAGCACGGTCCTCGTGTTGCGACATCCTCGTGTTGCGACATATTGACTAGGCAACCTGTTGGGTCATAGCCTCCAAGCGCGCTGCATAACGACAGCGTGGTCTCGGGAGGAATAATCGGATGTCGAAAGTCTCTTGGCTGGCGGGCGGCGTTGCCGCTGCTGTGCTGTTGGCTGGCTCACTCGTTCCAGCCGCAGCACAAACGAAATTGCGCGTGCAAGCAAGCTTCCCACCTACCAGCGTCGCGATGGACGGCTTCAGGCTGTGGGCGGAGCGCGTGAAGACGATGTCGGCGGGCCGCATCGATATGGAAGGGTTGGCTGCCGGCACGGTCGTCCCGGCCTTCGAAGTTCTCGATGCCGTGCACAAGGGCGTCGTCGACGGCGGTTACTCGGCGTCGGCCTATTGGGTCGGCAAGCACCGGGCCGCTGGTCTCTTCGGCGCGACGCCGGGCGGCCCCTTCGGCATGGACGAACTCGACTTCTATGGCTGGCTGCACACGGGCGGCGGCCTTGACCTCTATCACGAGCTCTATCAGAAGGAACTCAAGCGCGACGTCACGGTGATTCCGCTCGCGTGGGTGGGGTATCAGGTGTTTGGCTGGTTCGCCAAACCGGTGAAGAACTGGGAAGACCTCAAGGGTCGCAAATGCCGCCAGACCGGTATATTCGCGGAAGTCATCGCGAAATCGGGAATGAGCGTCGTCAACATGCCGGGCGGTGAAATTCTGCCCGCTGCCGAGCGTGGCCTCATCGAGTGCGCCGAATGGGCAAGCCCCGTCGACGACATGAAGATCGGGTTCCATCTCGCGTGGAAGAATTACTATATGCCGTCCGTGCACGAGATCTCGCCGATCCTCGAGGTGCTGTTCAACCTCGCGACCTGGAACAAGATGCCGCCCGATCAGCAGCAGATCATGAAGACGGCAGCTTGGGAGGCGACGGTCATGCAGCGTTTGCAAACCAATCTGTGGAACGTCGACGCCATGGAAGAGCTGAAAGGCAAACACGGCGTCACGATTCACCGCACGCCCGACGACATCCTGAGGAAGACCCTGGAAACTTGGGACCAAATGGTGATCGAAGAGAGCGCCAAGAACCCGTTCTTCAAGAAGGTTACGGAGAGCCAGCGGTCCTACGCCAGCAAAGTCGTGCCGCTGCGCGGCTCGGTCTATCCCGACTACAGCTTCACGCGGGACCACTACTGGCCCGCCAAGAAGTAAGTAGGGCACGCGCTGCATCGAACGACTGGCGAGGGGTCGGACCAAAACGGTCCGGCCCCTGTTGATATGGAATCGATCGCTCATGCCCACCGCACCGCGCATCGTGCGCAACCGCGATCTCGCTCCATCCTGGACCGTGCTGCGGGCGCGCGAGCCCGGCTTTCAGCGTTCGCTCATTACGTGGATGGGGGGCCCAGAGGGTTACATCAATACGAACCCGGACGTCGCCATCGAGAGCCGTCATTGCGCGGTCGGTCTGATGGATATGCCCGTCGGCAATCGGCAGCCGGGCGTGCACACACATACGATCGACGAGATCTATGTGATCCTCGAAGGCCAGTGCGAAAGTTTTGACGGCATCGGCAACACCCACATCGCGGGACCCTACGACTGCCTCTATATCCCCAAAGGCGTGCCCCATGGCGTGCGCACGATCGGGACCCAGGATTTGAAGTTGCTTTGGGTCAACGACGACATTGAGCGTTGGGGCGTGTCCGTCTACGCCGAAGGTCCGGGTCCGCATCCCGCCGCCGACGAGGTGCGGTTGATTGCAATGCGCGACCTCGCGCGGCCAGGTTCGCAAACTTCGAGGGTCAGTTGGGTCGGGTGTCTCCAGATCGGCATCGACGGGACGGCGGGCGTCACAATCGCCAATCCGCGTTTGGCGCTCAGCCTGTGCGTTCTGGAGGTAGGTCGCCGGATAACCGCGCCACCCGCCCGCGATCCGCAGCTCTGGGTGGTCGTACGCGGGAGCGCCGTCGTTGAGATCGACGGTCGCCACGAACGGATTGGTCCGCAGGATGCCGTGTTCTGTGCGGCAGGAAGCACACTCGATCTGCGCGCCGAACCGGCCGAACCCGTGCATCTCGTTCACCTCGACACGGCGGAACGACGCCAGTCGTCGACCTGACCCCGCTGCGCCACGCGAACCGGTCTGTCTAATCTCCGGTGGCAGGCTGAAGCCAGACACCTCTCACTGCGGTCCCCTGAACACATCCTCGTTCGAGATATAATCGGGATCGAGCCAGCCATTCTCGTCGTAATCGGCCATGCAACGGTCGGCAAAGGCAGTCATCTCACGCAATTGGCCCGTGCCTTGCGCCTGTTGCAGGGGGAACAGCCGCACCAACTCGTGGCTGCCGGCATAGTTCATTTCGTAGAGTTCGTGGCGCGCCCCGAACTCGCTGCCGATCGCATCCCACAGCAGCTTCATCGTCTTGATGCGCTCCTTGTAGTCGATGCCGTTGGAGCCGCGCACATAGCGGGCGAGATATTTGGCAATCTCGGGATTTTTCAGATCGCTGGCGTGCGACGGC
>JANOKV010000540.1:0-6667 GCA_031419415.1 Hyphomicrobiales bacterium
TCGCTCATGGAAAAATAGCCTGCCATGGACCTGAAAAGTCTCATCCGGACCATTCCGGACTATCCCAAGCCCGGCATCATGTTTCGCGATGTCACGACGCTGATGGCCGATGGGCAAGGCTTCAAGGCGGCGATCGCCCGTATGACAGAGCCCTATCGCACCGAACCGATCGATGTCGTCGCCGGCATCGAAGCGCGCGGCTTCATCATCGCCGGCGCGATTGCGGATCGGCTTGGTTGTGGCTTCGTTCCGGTCCGCAAGAAGGGCAAGCTGCCCTGGCGCACGATCAGCCAGGACTATGCGCTAGAGTACGGCACCGACACACTCGAGATGCATGAGGATGCCTTGGCCCGAGGCAAGCGCGTGCTGCTCGTCGATGACCTCATTGCGACGGGCGGCACGGCTCAGGCCGCAGTGGCGCTCATCGGTCGCCTCGGTGGCCAAGTCATGGGTGCGAGTTTCATCATCGACCTGCCCGAACTGGGCGGAGCGCAGCGCCTGCGCGACAAGGGCGTCGAGGTCCAGGCCCTAATGGCGTTCGAGGGGCATTGAAGACGTTCCCGAAGGTGTGGCGTCTTTTGTCAGTGGTGCTGAGCCACCCCATATGTCGAACGTGAACGTGGAAGGGTCGCACCGATGAATATCGATGGTCGCCATTATCGCACGATTTGGCTGGGGGCTGATGGGTGGTCGGTCGAGGTGATCGATCAAACCAAGCTGCCGCACCGGTTCGAGACGCTGCGTCTGGCCACAACCGAGGAGGCGGGCCGGGCGATCAAGACCATGCAAGTGCGCGGCGCGCCGCTGATCGGGGCGACGGCGGCCTATGGGTTGGCGCTCGCCATGCGCGCGGATGCGTCCGACACGGGGCTTGCCCGCAGCATCGCGTTTCTGAATCAGCAACGTCCGACAGCGGTCAATTTGCGCTGGGCTCTCGAGGAAATGCGCAAGGTGCTGGCCCCACTCGCCCCTGCGGATCGGCTGGCGGCGGCCTACGAGAAGGCGGCGTCGCTGTGTGACGCAGATGTGGAAACGTGCCGACGTATCGGCGCCAATGGCCTGCCGCTGATCGAAGCGATCGCGAAGACGAAGAAACCGGGTGAGCGCGTCAATATTCTAACCCACTGCAACGCCGGCTGGATTGCGTGCGTCGATTGGGGCACGGCCACCGCGCCGATTTACATGGCGCACGACGCAGGGATCGCAGTCCACGTCTGGGTGGACGAGACGCGCCCGCGCAACCAGGGGGCCTCGCTCACCGCGTTCGAACTGGGACGCCACGGCGTGCCGCATACCATTATCGCGGACAACGCCGGCGGCCATCTGATGCAGCACGGCAAAGTGGATTTCGTCATCGTCGGCACCGATCGGGTGACGCGCAACGGTGACGTCGCCAACAAGATCGGTACCTACCTCAAGGCCCTGGCCGCAAAGGACACGCGTGTGCCGTTCTATGTGGCCCTGCCGCATTCGACGATCGATTGGGGCTTGGCGGACGGCTTTCAGATCGAGATCGAAGAGCGCAGCCCCGACGAAGTTTTGCGCATGACCGGCCGGCTCGCGGATGGGTCGGTGGCAACCGTCGATATTGCGGCGCCGGGTTCACCTGCCGCCAATCCCGCCTTCGATGTCACCCCGGCGCGACTGGTCACCGCGTTCATCACGGAGCGTGGTGTCTGCGCGGCGAGTGAGGCAGGACTGATTGGGCTTTATCCGGAGCAAGCCGTTGAAGCAGCCGCATCGGCGGCGCAGTAATCGATCAGGAGGCTTTCAAATGTCGAAAACGCTTATTCTCGCTGGCGGATTGGCGCTCGCGCTCGGAGGGGCTGCGGTCGCACATCATGGCTGGGGAAGCTACGATGCGACGAAGCCCGTCAACGTTGCGGGCAAGGTCCTCACCTCGCGGTACGAGAATCCGCATGTGGCGCTGACCGTGCAGGCGCCCGACAAGGTCTGGAACGTGACGCTGGCGCCGACCTCGCGCATGGTCAATCGGGGCGCCTTGGCGGAACTCGTCGCTGTCGGCCGCGAGATTTCGGCTGTCGGATATGCTTCGACGGTCGAAAAGGACGAGATCCGCGCCGAACGGATCACGGTCGACGGCAAGACGATCGAGATGCGCTGATGGATCAGGGCGCGCCGCAACTGCTGATCGACCTCGAAGCCTCTGGCCTCGGGCTCGCGATCCGGCAGTCGGTGTGGGCCTATCCGGCCGCAAACGTCGTGCATGTCGTCGGTGTGGCGCTGTTTGCGGGCGCTATCGCCATCATGGATCTGACGCTTCTCGGGGTCGTGACGGTGAAGGGGCGGGCGCGGCTCATTGCGGCGTCTCGCGCTTGGGCGATGGGTTTTTTCGCGCTGGTCATGGCAGCCGGAGCCGTCCTTTTTATCGCGGAGGCGAGCCACGTCTCCCTCAACCGGGTGTTTCAAGTGAAGATGGCGTTGGTCGTCTTCGGTTTGTGTAATGCCATTTGGTTCGGCCGACGGGGCGTCGCCCTGGCGCGCGGGTTGCCTGACGAGGTGGCGCTGCCGGGCGTTGCGCGCCTGGCCGCCGCCCTGTCCTTGGTGATCTGGCTCCTGGTGGCCGCGCTGGGTCGGTTCATTGCTTACGTTTGAGCGCGAGGAGGCATCTATGCTGCGTTCGGATACGGCACTCATCGTTGTCGACGTGCAGAATGATTTCTGCCCCGGGGGTGCGCTGGCCGTCCCAAACGGCCATGAGGTCGTGCCGCTCATCAACGCACTGGCCAAACACTTCCAAAACGTGGTGATGACGCAAGATTGGCACCCCGCCGGCCATGCCTCGTTCGCCTCGTCGCATCCCGGCAAGACGCCGTTCGAGACGACGACGCTGAACTATGGCGAGCAAGTGATGTGGCCCGATCACTGCATCCGCGGTACGCGGGGCGCTGAGCTGCACGCAGACCTCGCCATCCCACACGCTCAGCTCATCGTCAGGAAAGGCTATCGATCCGAGGTCGATAGCTATTCCGCGTTCCTCGAAGCCGATCGAATGACGCCGACGGGTCTCGCGGGCTACTTGCAGGAGCGGGGCATTTCACGCGTGTTCGTCGCCGGATTAGCCACGGATTTCTGTGTGGCGTGGACAGCACTGGATGCGCGCCGCTTCGGCCTCGAAGCCACCGTGGTCGAAGACGCCTGCCGCGCCATCGATACCGGGGGAGCGCTGGCCAAGGCGTGGGCTGACCTTGCGGCGGCCGGTGTGACGCGGTTGGCGGCGACGGACCCGACGCAGAGCCGATAAACCGATGCCGCGTCGCCTCAACTCGCGCGCGCAGGCCTCACCCGAACACCCGGAGCAGGCCGCTCCAGAAGCACGTCGCGCCGGAAGCGGAACAGTTTGGCGGGCCGCCCGCCCGTGTGCGTGCGCACATCGCCGGTCGGCTCGACGAGGCCCGTGCCTTCCACCAGTCGGCGGAAATTCTGCTTGTGCAGATGCGGCCCGAGAATGGCTTCCACGGATTTCTGCAGCTCGAACAGCGTGAAGTCGGGCGGCAGCAATTCGAATACGACGGGACGATACCGGATTTTGGCTCTCAAGCGGCCCAGGGCTGCTGCAAGGATACGCCGGTGATCAGGCCGCAAGTGACGATCGACAGTGCAATCCTGGAGACCGCTTTCCACGAGGATATCAAGCCGATCCAGCACGCGCTCGTCGTCCCAGCGGCCGCCGTCGAGACCGAACGCGATGGCCACGCGTTCGCGGCGGCTCGCCACGTCGTCCGTGGCGGTGGAATGGGCTTGCGAGATCCAAGTCGCCAAAGCGGGTTGAATAACGTCCAGCAGGACAGCCGGCCGGCCGGCGCGCCAATCTTCCCAGGGAAAATAGGCATAAATTCCGGTCCAGTCGGCGTCACCGGCGATTTCGCTGGTCTCGGCGCGCGTCAGGGCCAAATGACCGATCGACAGCGAACACTGAGTTGTTGAATTCTGTGATGTGCCGAAGAGGCGCGACCAGTCCGAAGACAATTGTTCGACAAATCCGAGCGCGAGACCCGTATCCTCTTCGACGCGCTGCCGAATTGCTTCTTCCAACGTCATGTGAACGGCCGGTCGAAATCGCGTCGATGGGAGCAAATCGACCAACCGCCCAGCGCTGTCGCTGTCGCGCTTGGCCAGCACCACCGGTTGATCGTTTTGGATGGCGATGACGGCGGCGGTGAGCTCGACGGCCAGATGATCGCGTGAGCTGGTCATTTCGTTGGCGCTGTCGGCCACCTCGCGCCAGCTCTGGCTCTCGGCGCCGATCGACTCGGTTACTGTCGTGCTGACGTCATCTTGCATGGTGCGCGTCTCCTCGAAGCGCAAGCTCCAGGAGAATCTTGGCGATTTCTAGGTCAAGTGAAAATTTTATTTCATCAACCGAAAAATTACGGTGGTCAGATCGAGGGGCGACGCGTCGATTTTCCGGGTGGCGGACACCGCATGTGACGCGAGGGTCACGCCTGGTCGAAGCGACGGAAGCGCTCGAGAAAAGCTGACTGCATCGTATCGGCAGGCTCGGCTGAGAGCGTGTCGAGGACGTGGCCCATTGCCCCCTCGAAGGAGACGACCGGACCAAACAAGTCCTGCGCTTCGTCGCGGGCAAAACCGGCGAGCCGCGTCGCTTCATAATAGGCGGCAATCCGGTCTGCGGTTTTGATCGCGCGCGTGACGGTGTCGGGCACGGGATAAGGCAAACCGAAACGCGCATGGATGGCGGCCAGCAACCGGTTTTCGAACGCCCTGTAGTCGAGACCGATGGCGGCTTTGAACGGACTGATCAGATCGCCGACGACGTACTCGGGGGCGTCATGCAACAGCGCCGCCAGCCGCCACGCGACGGGCCAATCGGGAGCTGACGCGGCGGTGATATCCTCCACCAACAACGCATGTTGCGCGACGGAGTACGCATGGTCGCCAATCGTCTGGCCGTTCCAACGCGCGACGCGCGCCAGCCCATGGGCGATATCCTCGATGGCGATGTCGGCGGGATCGGGATCGAGGAGATCGAGCCGCCGCCCCGACAGCATGCGCTGCCAGGCGCGGAACTGGGGCTGTGGGTTGTCCGTCACTGTCCCGGTCCTCGGAATGCCCGTTGCATGGAGGCGCAAACGGTGTGCCGATGACACGAAACGAGGTGATCGTTGACGAAACCGGACGACTGCATGAAGGCGTAGAGCGTGGTCGGGCCGACGAAGCGGAAGCCTTCTTTTTTAAGCGCCTTGGACATGGCTTTCGACAATTCCGTTTGGGCGGGCACGTCTTTGAAGGAGCGATGGTCGTTCGCGATGGGGCGGCCGTCGAGGAAATTCCAGAGGAAGGCGGCGAGGCCCTGGCCTTCGGCCAACCGCAGATAGGCGCGCGCGTTGTCGATGGAGGCTTCGATTTTCAACCGATTGCGCACGATTCCTGCGTCGGCCATCAGGCGCGCCTTGTCCTTGTCCCCGAAGTGGGCGATCCGTTCGGCGTCGAAATCATGAAACGCGGCGCGAAAAGCTGGCCGTTTGCGCAGGATCGTCAACCACGACAGTCCCGACTGGAAACCCTCGAGCACCAGCTTTTCGAAAAGGCGTCGATCGTCGGCGTGGGGAACGCCCCATTCTTCGTCGTGGTAGCGGGTGTATTCGGGATCGGCGATGCCGGGCCAAGGGCAACGGGTCACGCTCGGGGGCATATCGATCATGCGCGTGCGCTCGTTTGCTCGGCGACGCTGTCCCGGTAGGCGGTCATACGCGCCGGATCGACATCGATGGGGACGCCTCCGGCAGTGATCGGATGCCCCTTTTCCATGGCTTCTGCGATGCGGTCGAGGCGCAGCATCGCCAAGGCTTCGCGCCCCACGGCCGTTCCGACGGTGCCGATGGCGGCCTCCCCGACCCTCACCTCCGAACCGGTCGTCAGCGGTTGAGCGGCAGTAATCCCCACGATGCGTTTGCGCACGACGGTTTTGTTCTGCATGCGCGCCACGACTTCCTGGCCAACGTAGCAGCCCTTGGTGAACGAGGCGCCGTGGAAGAGATCGAAGCCCGCTTCGTGGGGGAACGTATCGCCGAGCGGGTAGTCGACGCCGGCCTCTGGTACACCCGCCCGAATGCGGCTGGCGGCGTAGACTTCGGGAAGCATGCGCGGGGCGCCCATCAGTTCGACGATGTCGCCGACCCGTGGCGCCGGGATCAAGACGCGGTCGCCGAGCTGTTCGCTGCGCGGATCGGCGAAGGCGATGGCGCCGGGTGGTCGCGCGCGCACACTGCCCTGTGAGACGAGCACCACGACTTCGCCCACCGCATCTGCAATTTCAACCTTGGCGCGCAGCTTGTAGAGGGCCAAGCGTTTTGCCAGGGCCGCCGTCTGGTCGAGGCCGGTTTCCAGCAGGTAGCCGGCGGGTGTACGAACGACAAAAAACGCGAACAGAATTTTTCCCTGGGGCGAGAGCAGACCAGCGTGGATCGCCTCTTGGCCGTCGAGCAGGCTCATCTCGTTGGTCACGAGATTATCGAGAAAATCGCGCGCATCGGGCCCCTTGACCGAGACGACGCCGCGATCGGGCAGCAATGCGATTCTGGCCTGCATGATCGACGTGCTCCTGACAGGCGTGGGGTCCGGGGGCTTCCCGGCGCTCGTTTTCTCCTGTACCTCGCCTCGATCAGTTAGTCACCCGATGAGG
>JANOKV010000541.1:0-2431 GCA_031419415.1 Hyphomicrobiales bacterium
CACGTCCTCCTGAACGACGGCAAAGGCCGCGTCCGGATAACCGGGCGCGGCCTTTTTTCATGTCAGTCGACGCAATGCCCCGTTGGGTCAGCCCTTCACGGCTTCGAACGCATAGCCGTCGCCGTCCTTCGAAAGCGTGCCGACGTTGGGGAAGTAGAAGTGATAGCCCGCCACCATCGCCTTCTCGGCGATGATGCGATCGTAGAGGGCCTTGCGAGTCTCTGCGGCCTTGGCTGCGTCGGCGTCGAACATCGAGGCCCATGTCGGGTTCTTGACGAATACGGCCGGAACACCCGCCACGTCGCCTTGAATGAAGAGCTGCTGGCCACCCGATGACACGTGGAAAGCCATGTGCCCAACCGTGTGGCCAGGCGTCGCCAACGCCCGAACGCCAGGAGCGATTTCGGCGCCATCGGCGAACTGCTTGATGTTTTTCCAAGTCGGGAACGTCGCCTGAATGCGGCGCAGCATCGGGCGCTGGCCTTCGGGGGCCTTCTCGATCAGCGACGGATCGGTGAAGTGCTTGAATTCCACCTCGGGAACCCAGATCTCCGCATTCGGATAGATCTGCTCGCTTGTGTCCTTGGCCCACAACCCAGAGATGTGGTCGCCGTGGAAGTGCGAGATCACAACGGCCGAGACGGCTGCCGGATCGAGGCCTGCGGCCTTCATGTTGTCATGCAATTTGCCGACGGTGGGCGCGCCGTTGTTGCCAAAGCCAACGTCGAACAGAATCACACGTCCACCGACCCTGACTGCCGTTGGTGTGAAAGGGTTCTGAATTTTGTCGGGGCCCATGTTGGCGGCCGTCAGCGCTTTTTTCACGTCGTCGAGGGAAGCGTTCTTGACCCACGCAGGATCGACGACGCGCTCTGTGTTGCCGTCGTGCAGGCTGAACACCTCGATATCGCCGACTTTGTATTTGAAGCTCTCTGCAGCGCGCTGCGCCTGAGCCGCTCCGATGAAGGACACTTGTCTGTCGAGCCCGAACGCGAGGCCGGCACCGACACTGCTCAACACGAGATCACGACGCGAAATCTGAAACATTGTTTGCTCCCTGCGGTTCGCATTCTTCGCCACCACACGCCCGGGGTGGTCGCGCAGTCTAGCGTCTCCCCGCGCGTTTCGCCGGGTCGCGCCGCGCGTATCACGAAAAGTTTATTGCCGCTGGCGGGCTCGCCCGCACCGATGGCGCAGACGGCAATGCCCATCGAAGCGGGCGGCCAACCCTCGGCAGCTCTCCGTCGGATTTTGCGGAACTGTCACTGCAGGGTGCCGATTGTCACGGCGTGTGGTCGCAATGAGGAGATTAGCCATGGCCGTAAAGACGATGCAGGATCTGTTCCTGGAAACGCTCAAGGACATCTATTATGCCGAGAAGCAAATCCTGAAATCTCTGCCCCAGATGGTGAAGAAGGCAGGCTCGTCCGAGTTGAAAAAAGCGCTGGAAACGCATCGAATGGAAACAGAAGGTCAGATCGATCGCCTCGAACGGGTGTTCGAAGAGTTCGAAGCGACGCCACGCGGAAAAAAGTGCCTCGCCATCGAAGGTATTCTGGCGGAAGCGAAGGAACACATGGACGACATCGATGATCCGGAGGTCCTCGATGCGGGCATGATCGGTTCCGCACAGGCGGTCGAGCATTATGAAATCACCCGATACGGCACCCTCGTCGCCTGGGCGAAGAGGCTCGGCAACGACAAGGCGATCGATCTTCTCGAAGCCAACCTCGAGGAAGAAAAAAACGCCGACCAGCTTCTGAGCAAAATCGCCGAAACGTCGGTCAACCAAGCCGCCTCGTGAAGGCAATAAACGACAACAGGCGAGGGAACTTCCCCTCGCCTGTCCGTTTATGAACTCGGATGAAAACCGTTACTTCTTCTCCGGCCAGTAGTGGTTGGCGCTGAAGTCGTAGTTGGGATAGACGGCTCGGCGCGCCGGCACCACTTCGGAGGCATAAGCGCGCTGGCTGTCGTAAACCTTCTTGAAGAAGGGGTTCTTAGCCGCTTCCACTGCCGCGATCTCGTCCCAGGATTCGAGGATTTTCTTCAAGATATCCGGCGGTGTCTTCTCGATCTTGACGCCGTGCTTTTCGGTCAATTCTTTGATCGCGTCGGCGTTGAGGCGGTTCAACTTCTGAGCCGACCGCATCGTCGCCTCGTTGGCGGTCGATTGCATGATGGTCTGCACGTCGGGCGACAACTTCTTCCACACGTCGCCGTTCACGAACATCTCGAGCACCGTCGAAGGTTCGTGCACGGACGGCATGTAGGCGTGCTTCCAGACGAGATGGAAACCGATCTTCATGTCTTCTGCCGGGCCGACCCACTCGCCGCACTCGATGGCGCCGCGCTCGGCTGCCGGGACGATTTCGCCGCCGGGCATATTGACGGTGGCCATGCCCGACTTCTGGAAGACTTCGGCCGTGAG
>JANOKV010000542.1:0-15073 GCA_031419415.1 Hyphomicrobiales bacterium
CCCGTCGGTTTGGTGTCTCCCGGCACGACGGCGGCATAGCCGAAGCAAATGTGCACGACGGTCGGCACCGTTATCCCCTGCAGCGCGCGATTGATCGCCTTCACGGCGTACCGCTTGGCGGCAGCCGGATTGTTGCGCACCCATGGCTCGTCGAGCTGGATGACATCGGCGCCGGCCGCGACCAACTCGAGCGCTTCGGCGTTGACGGCTTCGGCCATCGCCATCGCCAGGGCCTCGTCGTCGCGATAATATTCGTCCTGGGCCTGCTGGCCCATCGTAAACGGGCCGGGCAATGTGATCTTTGCCGTCGATGTCGTGTTGCGCCGCAGGAACCGCATATCTTCCACCTCGACCGCGCGTGTGCGTTGGATCGGCCCCACGACGCGAGGCACAGCCGTGCGCCCCGAGCGTGCCTGCACGAAACCCGGCGGATCGATCTCGATCCCGTCGAGCGCTGTGGCGAAGCGATTGGAGTAGCTCTCGCGCCGCATCTCGCCATCGGTGATGACGTCGATACCAGCGCGCTCCATGTCGCGAATGGCGAGGATCGTGGCGTCGTCCTGCGCCTGCTCGAGATAAGGCTCGGCGACACGCCACATCTCGGGCATGCGCACGCGCGGCACCAGCTTCGACAGCATCGCGCGGTCGACCAGCCAATCGGGTTGCGGATAGCTTCCGACAACGGTCGTGGGCAGAAGGTGCGATGTCATGGGCTGAAATGTTCCTTGGACGGCGTTTCGTTGTCGTGCGCTCAAGCGTCGATGGTGGCGGGTAGTTTCGCCCGTTTTGAGAACGCTCGCAAAGCCAATCGTTCTCGACGCAATTCGCCCCATGTGGAACGAGACGCACTGGAATTCCATTCCAGACTGGAATCGCGCTCCTTTTCGAGCGATGCTCCGTGATCAGCCGCGCAGATAAGCGGCATTCAGGGAGGCAAGACATGTCGTTGACACGCACATTCGTCCTCGCCACTGCACTCATCGGCTCCATTACGACGACCTCGGCGCAAGACAATTGGCCCAACAAACCCGTGCGCCTCATCGTCAATTTCGCACCCGGCGGCTCGACCGACAATGCGACGCGCCCCTTTGCCGATCGATTGACAAAGGTGTTCGGCCAGCAATTCATCGTCGAAAACAGGCCGGGCGCGTCGGGCACGATTGGCGCGGAAGCGGCTGTTCGTTCGACGCCGGACGGCTATACGTTTCTGGTGACGGGCTCGCCTGTACTGATCGTCATTCCGCAAGCGCGCAAGGTAAACTGGGACCCCTTCAAGGACCTCGTGCCGATTGCACGCTTTACCGACTATATGCTGCCGATTGTCGTCAACCCGTCTCTACCTGTCAATTCGATCGAGGAATTGAAAGCTTATGCGATGGCCAATCCGGGCAAGCTCAATTGCGGGTCGGCCGGCCTCGGCACGTTCACCCATTTGATTTGTGAGACGCTGAAGAGTTCGGCGGGGATCGACAATCTGCACGTGCCCTATCGCGGCGGCGCCGATGCGCTGAATGATTTCCTGGCGGGCATCACGCAGATCCATTCCGAGCCCAATGTGATGCCGCATGTTAAGGCGGGTAAGGCCAAGCTGCTGGCCATCGCCGATCGGGAACGGCATCCCGATTATCCCAACGTCCCGCTGATTTCGGAAATCTATCCCGACATCGCCATTGCCGGATGGTTCGGGTTGTTTGCGCCTGCCGGCACGTCGCCAGCCATCGTCCGGCGCCTGAACGAGGAGTTCAACAAGATCTCCGCACTACCCGAAATCCGCAGCATGTTTCTCGGACTGGCGCTGCGCGCCGTCACGGGCTCACCGGAGCAGTTCGCGGAAATCATGAAGGCGGATTGGGAGTATTACGGCAAGATCGTCCGCAAGCTCGACTTGAAGCTCGAGTGAGGCGAGCCGAGCCTGTCTCACACCGCCACCTCTATCGCGGTGGCGGTGTGAGACAGTGGAGGAATGCCCTTATTCGACGATCACTGTGATTTTCTCGGAGACGATCGGCGGAACGTGTGGGATGTGGTTGTGATCCCCCAGCACCAGTTGCAGCACGTGCCGGCCGGGTGGGAGCTGGACCATCGCCTCGGTCTGGCCCTTGCCGAAGTGGACGTGCTTGTCGTCGGCTGGAATGTTTACCTGCAACGCCGGGCCTTCCAGAGACTTGTTGATGAGCAGGTGGTGATGACCGGTGTCCTCTTTCTCGACGCCAGCCGGGGCAATCCCCATCCCCGTGAGGCCAAAAACGACTTTGAAGGGGCTTTTGACCTTATCGCCGTCTTTGAGGTTGACGATATAGGCTTTCGCTCCAGCCGGCGCGGGGGACTGCGGTAGACCGGACGCTTGCGCGAGGCCCGCCATAGTCGACCCACAGACGAGAAGAATGCCAACGGCGGCTGACTTCGTGAGTTTCATAATGTTCACTCCCAGGTTGTGTTTTTGTAATTGACGGAAAGACGTGGGACGTTTGCTGAGAAGACTGCTGAGGCATCGACCCGTACGGCGCTCAGAAGAGGTCGAAGTTGTTTGTGACGATCGTGGCGTTGGCGTTAATGGTGCCGATATAGGTTAACTCGTCGGCGGATATCGCTCCACCTGCGGCCTGCACCCACTGCCACATCGAGGCGCTATTGCCGTTGGTGTCGTTGATGACCAGCAGCGCATCTTCGCCATTTGCCGCCGTGATGACGAACTCAGCGTTGAAAGCCGCAGCGACCAGGGCCGCATTGCTGAGGTTTGTGTTGGCGACACCCTCGTTATTGGCGCCGGTCAACATCAGTGCTTCTGCTTGGTTGTTTGCCTGACCTACGGTGACCGTGACAGTCCCCGCGCCACCGTTCCCCGAAGCAAACAGGAAGTCGTTGTTGTTATTGCCGTCATCGAACGCGGTGTTGAGCGCGCCAGTGAATCCGACGACATCGAACGTGCCATTGACGTCGAAGTTGGTAATCGTGTCGCCGAAGTCGGCCGTCGCGCCGAACCGAACGTGGTCCGTCACTTCTGCCGCTAGCGTGCCCATATTGATGGTATCGGCGCCGCCGCCGCCGGTCAGAATATTGGTTCCCGTACCGCCGGAAAGAAAATCAGCCAGTGCTGTGCCAACGACGTTCTCGACACCCGTGAAGGTCGAGAAGCCGGTGGCGCTGGGTGTCGCCAGGCTAACCGTTACGCTGGCGGTCGATCCGGTGAAGACTACGGTATCTGTCCCGCCGCCCATGGCTGCGGAAAAGAGTTCGACATTTACGACGGACCCTCCTTCGAACTGCGTGAACGTCGCGCCATTCCAGACGACGTCGAGAGTGTTGCCGCCGCCACCATCTGTAATGTTCAGGACGTCACTGGCGCCGTCACCACCGTCGACCATATCGATGCCACCACCGATCGCATAGTTGATGATGTCGTTTCCGAGACCACCATTGAGGGCGTTGGCAGCAGTATTGCCGGTGATCGTATCGCCACCGGAGCCACCGGTGAAGTTTTCGATCGCCACGAGGACATCGGAGTTGTTGGCATTGCTGCCCGATCCACCCACGACGATCGGCGCGGCACTGCCGAGGTTGACGGTCAGTGCTCCCGCATATGCGGCATAGTTGGCGGTATCGTTGTTGGCACCGCCATTCAATGTATCCCGTACGTTGTCGACGGTTGCGATCAACGTGTCATTGCCACCAGCGCCGGTGAGGGTATTTGCTACGCTACTGGCCTTCAGCGTGTCGTTGCCGCTGGAGCCATTGGCATTTTCGATGCCGGCAATCGATAGAAAGCCCGATGCGGTTCCAGCGCCCAGATCGACGGTTACTCCGACTGTGGTGTCGGGGCTGTAACTGATGGTATCCGTGCCACCCAGAAGATCGGCCGTGAACTGCTCGACATTGACGATCGAACCGCCCTGCTCGATCTGTGTGATCGTCGTGCCGTTGCAAGCGACGTTCAGGGTTTCCCCACCAGTCGTGCCGGCGATCACCAACCGGTCGGTGTCGGCGCCGCCGTCGATCGTGTCGTTTCCGTCACCGAACGTCCAGCGGATCGTATCGTGGCCACCATCGCCGTTGATGATGTCATTACCCACGCCGCCGGTGAGGTCGTCGTTACCTGTCCCACCGTTGAGAGTGTCGACGCCGTCTTGGCCAAACAGTGTGTCATTCCCGCCCAAACCGTTGAGGGTGTCGTTGCCGGCAAGGGCATAGATCACATCAGTCAGCGCGCTACCATTGAGGGCAGTGGCGCCACTGTTGTTACCGCCCGATCCCGTGAGGATATTGATGGTCTCGATAACGAAGGCACCGTTGGCCAACGCCTCGTCAGCCCTGACAGTCACCGCATAGGTTGCGTTCTGGGTGAGCCCGCCGCTGCGCGCGACCTGACCCGTCGAAGATACCGTAAAAGCATCAACACCGACCTTCGACCAGACGACAGGAGTATTGTCGACGTCGACCGTGGTGAGGTTTGCGAACACTGCGTTAGTCCCTGGAAGCGCAGACCCGGCCGGCCTGACACCATTCCAATTAATGTCCGTGGGCGGCGGATTGAAGAGATTTTCAACCGTCTTCACGCCATCCGCGAACTGATAGAGCTCCACGCCCGTAACGAGGTCTGTGCCGTCGTTGACGAGTCGCGGCGTTCCGGCGGCGAGGAGGCCACCGTTATCGACGAGTTTGTAGGCGGTAATGCCGTTGTGCACGATCTTGGCGATCGTATAGTCCGCCCAATTGCCGCTGAGGATGACCTTGTCGGCCGCACCATCGGCGAGGTTATCGCCCAGAACGTGGTCCTTGAACTTCGCGGTCTGGAGGAACTGCGTGAAATGCTTGTCGAAGACTTGTGTGCCGAGCGCCGTATTGTCGAGCAAGCTGGCGCTCAGGTCTGAAGTGATGGCAGCGCGGTGGCTTCCGCCATCCCAGTTGGACACGTAAGTGTCTGCAACACCGGGCGCTGTTTCGTAATGGCCGATCAGGCTATCCAGCCGGATCGAGCCGCCCACGATCACATCGTTGCCGCCGTTGCCGGTAAACGTGTCGTTTCCCGAGCCGCCGATCAGCCAGTCGTGACCCGTCGAGTTGCCTTCGTCAGCGCCCGCCACCCGGTTCGTACCGATGAGAATGTCGTTATTGCGCGTGGCGATGACGCCTTCCACCTGGAAGACGGCGGGGAACGGCGTCTGACCGTCCACTGCCACGAGCGGGTTGGCCTGCTGGGTCAAATCCTGGGTGATCCCATTGGGGCTCGCGGCCCAGTCGCTGAGGTCGAGCAGATCGAAGCCAGTATCGGTCAGGCCGTCGCCGCCAAGCACCTCGTCGGGTCCGCCACCGATGGCCTGACCAGGTTTTCCGGGACGCAGAATATCGTCACCGTCGCCGCCATAGATGATGTCCTGATCGGCGCCGCCGTCGATGAAATCGTCACCATTGTCACCGTAAAGATTGTCGCCAGCCTCGCCTCCGTCAATGAAGTCGTTGCCGTCGCCGCCATGCGTAAACGGGTCGGTATTGGCGTCTCCATAGATCGTATCGTCGCCCGCGCCGCCTGATAACTTGTCGATACCTTCGCCGCCGTAGATGATGTCGTTTCCGGCGCCGCCGACGAGCTGGTCGAAACCGCCGACTTCGGAGCCCGAGCCTTCGCCCCAGATGATGTCGTCGCCATCGCCGCCGTCGACGAGGTCAGGTCCTTCCCCGGACCGGATCTGGTCGTGGCCGTTGCCGCCGTAGAGCCGGTCGACACCGCCGCCGCCGAAGATGAAGTCGTCGCCACCCTCGCCGTAGACCGTGTCGTCACCGGCGCGTGCTTGGATGTAGTCGACGTTGCTGGTGCCGACGATCACTTCGTGGGAGTCCGCGCCAGAAGTCGGCGTGCCTTCGAGCGTGTGCACCTGGCTGGGATTGTGTTCGGGCCGGAAGTCGCGAATGTACTGCTGGCCGTTAAGTGTGACGATGGTGCCGTTGGTATTGGTGCTGGCGCCGGCATCGCTGAAGATGCCGAGGCCGTCGCCGCCGTTCGCCGTGGGGTTGGCGGCGATGATCTGCCCATACTTGTGCTCGATCCTGAAGTTCGTCGTGCCGGTTTCACTGAAATCGTAATACTGATCGGCGTAAGCGAAGGCGCTGCCGTTGAGGTGCGTGAGGCCCGTATTGCGCTCGACGATATCTTTGAACTGACCGTTGTTGACCTCTTCGCCGAACTGTTGGTTGACCAAGCGATAGAGGTAATAGAACCGGTCGCCGTCCATCAGGCGCTCGATCTGGTCGACGAACACCGCATCGAACGTCTCACCGAGCAGGCCCCCCGGCACGTGCGCTTCGGCGAGACCGCCGATCCATGTGTCGATGAAGTTGAAGGAGGTTTGACCAACAACCGAAGTCGTCGAGTCATTGGACATGAAGGCGATGGCTTGGTTGAGGGTGAAGCCCATCGCTGCGGGGCTACCTTCCGCAATCAATCCGTCGTTGAGGCCGACGATTGCTTGTGCCTTGGCCACGTTGCCATCGAAGGCATAAGCGGCAATGAAGTTGGTCAGCGACTCCGGGTGGATCATGTTGAGCCCGAAGTCGGACCAGCTCGTGTAGGTCGTGAGGCCGAGCCCCGCGCGGAACTCATTGAGGGTGGGGATGCCGAGATCCCGACCGCGCGCGATGTTGATCGCGGCCAGATCGAGCGGCATCCCGAGAAGACCTTGGTTGAGGGCCGGCGTGATGAACTCGTCGACCTCGTTCATCTGCTGGCGCATCATGCCCATGGTAATGGCTGCTGGGCCTGAGGCTGCATACTGGTCGGGATTGAGGAACGCCGAGCGCAACGCGAAGCTCATCACCTGACCGGTGAAGCTGCCATTCGGGTCCATGATGTCGATCGTTTCACGGATCGTGGAGTGACCGAAGCGGAAGGCGGCCTGCGCATATTCGAGTGTGACGGTCGAGTCGATGTCGGAGCTGTAGCCGACGAACTCCTTGATGCGCGGCGTGACTGTGCGTGCGTACTGATCGACGGCGGCGTGCTGGTACTCCATCTCGACGATGAGTTTGGTGGCCTCGAAGACCTTCTGCTGGTCCCAAGCGATGGGTCCACCCGCACCGTGGGTGAAGTTGCCGGCGGCATCCTTGTCGCCTGTATTGACCTGCCAGCTGTGCGCGATGGAGTGATCATAGACGGCCAGGGCCTTGGCGTTCGCGGCAGCTTGCTCGGCGGTCGTCGTAAGTTTAACGACATTTGCGACGGCCTGCGCGGCATCGTTTGCGGCGGCAGCAGCAGTGGCGGCAAGCGCTGCATCCGCGGGGTCCTGTGCGGCGGCAGCGGCCGCCGCCGTGGCGGTGGCGATTGCATTCGTGGCGGCGAGGGCGGCATCAGCAGCGGTTGCGGCAGTGTTGGTGGCAAGGGCCGCAGCAGCCGCTGCGGCGGCCAAATCTGTCGCCGATGCAGCGGCGAGAGTGGCGTCCTCCGCCAGGATCGCGTTGATCAGGTTCTGGACCTGGAAGTTGTGCTCCTCATGGAACACGTGGTGGATCGATGTGAGGCCGAAGTTCTCGTTCACGCGGCCGTCACCGGCGATGTAGTGATCCCCGACCGACGCCATGAGAATTTCACCGACGGCTGCGTGGACAGCTGGGTCAGTGGCCGTAATGCTGAAATTGGCGAAGTTGACCCAGAGATAAAGGGCACTTGCGCCTGTAACGGTCTGGCCTGCCATCGGGCCATAGAGGGCCGGGTTACTGGGAAAAGTGAGCTGCAGGGTATTGGCCGAATTCCAACCAAAGGTCCCGCCCATAGCTGTCGCTTCCGCGCTCAATGTCGCAATGGCTGCATCTACTTTCGCGGCATATCCATCATTCGTGGGCAGTAGTTGCGCCCTGTCGAAAATCGGATTCATGTCGAGCAGCAAGGCTTGGCCCGAGTTCGTGGTTTGGATACCAGCCGCCGCCAGGTTGGAGTCAGCCAGATCACCATTCGCGTTGCGGTTGCGCAGATCGAGAACATCTTCCCAGGTCAATGCGTCGCGAGCCGTCGCTTCGACGTGATGACGCAGTTCGTTCAGCGTCGGCAGCGTGCGTGTGGACGTGTTGCCGTATGCGTCGGTCCAGGCCGTCGCGAGACTGTCGCCGTCGAACAACTCCATCCCAGCGTGAAAGGTCGCGCCATTATCGGACGAAACCCATTCGCGCAGCAGATTGGTCATTTGCTCATGCGAGCCGTAAGTCTGGCTTTGGTCGATGAACGGCGAGGTGTGGTTTTTGTAAGTGGGATCGCCATTGGCGTCGACGCCCGAGACGTCAGCGCGCGAAATCGTGATCGAGGTTGCGGGACGGCCATCCGGGCCGACGACGCCATACAGCGGATCGTCTTTGGCGAGCGCAATCTTGATGGTCTTGCCGGAGTCCTTGCTGATCAGGTCCAGGCCGTGATCGAAGAACTGGCCGAAGTAGGCGAACCACGAATTGGAGGGCGCGACGCCCGGATTTTCGGCGCCGATGAAGAATTCGCCGTTGGTGGGGTTGTTGTAGTCCTGGTGGCCCAAGGCTTCGAGAAGGCCGTAGTCCGTGATGACCGCGGCGCCATCGATGAGGCCGGAGATATCGACGCCAGAGGCGACGATCATCGCCTTGTAAGCAAGCCCTGGGGGCGTGCTGGAGGCATAGAGCGCCGGGTCCCAGTTGACGATATGACCTTGAACGTCGAGCAGGGGCGTTGCGCCACCGGTCGTCGTCGTGCGGCTGATCATGCGTGGCGTGTAGTCGACGACGTTTTGGATGATCGGGGCGCCTGTGGGGTTGAACGTGACGGCGTAATTGGTCATTGGGGCGTACTGATTGCCCGGTTGGTTGAAATTGAGATCGAAACCGCCATTGAGTGCCCCGTACGAGCCTGCAACGGCAGGATCGACCGGCTTCATGTAATCCGCGAAATCCGCCGGCACGGTGCGTGGGAAGGGCTGGTCGACGCTGCCCCAGGTCTGATTGATCTTCAGAAGATTGTTGTTGAGTCCCGAAACGTCGCGAACACCGGTCAGCTCTGTCGTGTGGGCGTATGAGGCGCCGTACACCGCAATGGCTTGCGCGGGGGTAAGGCCCACACCGTTCCAGATTTGCGTGCCCTGGTCATCGAAAATGGCGCTCGTCCCATCCCAATTGATGATGGCGTTCCCGAACTGGTCGAAGAGGGGACGAAAGGTGACCTGGCGGAGTAAGAAACCCAAGTCGGAAAGGTTCAAGACAAACGGCTTCAAGCTGGTGCGCAATGGGGCCATGGTACACATCCTCGATACGAACGCCGACGCTGAGCAACTCGTAAAGGGTAGTGCGACCCTACAGCACTTGTTGACGGGTTAGACCACTCGAAACGGCTGCTCTCTATGGCCCTTTGGTATAACACTATAAGAAACATGTACATTAGACTAAGGTCTAGGTATGCCCTGAATTGGGTCAGACTAAAGTCTATTTTTAGCCGTAGAGCTGCCAACCGGATACAGGCCTGCGCTGCGTCGATACCTGCGCAAACCTTAGAGTTCTCGACATGATCGTGATCGTACGCCGCGCGGAATGGCCGTTCCGAACGTGCCGGCGTCTGGCAAGCGCGGTCACGGACTCGGAGTTGACGCGCGGCTGTGGCGGAGCCGCCTCGTCAGGCGGTCAATCGACCTGAGCGGGCTTGGAATTGCGCGCCAGAAGCGCCGCTTCTGTGCGATTGCGTACGCCGAGCTTATGCAGCAAGGGCGTCATGTAGTGTTTCACGGTGTTCTCACTGAGCCCGGCCCGTTGGGCGATTTCCTGATTGTTCAGGCCTTCTCCTACCAGGTCGAGGATCTCTTTTTCTCGAGACGTCAGCGACGGTAACGGGGGCAAGCTCTGCGCGAGAGAAACTTGGCCGACCTGCTCGTCGCCGACGATCAAGCGCGCCGCCAAATCCGGACTGATAAAGCGAGCGCCCGCCATGATGCGGCGAGCTGCGAAAATGAGGTCGGCGCCATCGACGCCCTTCGACACATAGCCCAGCGCCCCAGCTTTCAATGCCGCCCGCACGACACCCAGATCCTCACGAATAGACAGCATCAGAATTCTGGTCTCTGGCAGCAGTCGATGAATTTCACGAGCTGCTTCCACGCCTCCGCCCGGCATCGTCACATCGAGCACCATGAGGTCGGGCTTGTGCTCACGCGCGATGCGAACCGCATCTTCGGCGCTACCACCTTGCGCGACGATTTCGAATTCTTTCTCTTCCGTGAAAGTTTCTGCGATGCCTTTTCGGACCACCGGGTGATCGTCGACAACGGCGGCTCTAATCGTTTTTTTACTCATTGTCCCCATCCGTCATATCGAGCGATGCTCCTGGAAACGTGGCGGTGAGACGCGTGCCAACACCCGGCGTAGACGCGATGACCAAATGTCCCCCGAGTGACCCGACACGCGCGCGCATGCCTGTCAAACCAAGCCCACTATTGAGAGCGGCAGGATCGAAACCAGGTCCACTGTCGGCGACTGCAATTACCAGCCCACCTCCGCCTTTGATGGAGACCCGTTGGCCTCGACCCTCGGCATGTCGATTGGCATTGGTCAGCGCTTCTTGCACGAACCGATAGATACACACCTTGAGGCCTTCAGGCACGACATCAGGCGCATCATCGATCGAGACTGAGACCTTGGTTCCTGTGTGGCCCTGGTGCATGCTGGCGGCCAACCGCACAGTTTCCTCTAAAGACGCCCCGTTCAATTGCGGCAGCGAAAGCCCGGCCGACACATTACGAATTTCGTTCAATACATCTGTCAACACCGATCGGATGAGTTGCAGTTGGCTGGGGCTATCGCCTCCCTGGTCATCCTCTTCGGCTGGCCCGAGTTTTCTCAGCCTCAATAGCGCGTAGGTCAACAGTTGGGCGGGTCCATCGTGCAAATCGGCACCGACTTTCTGCAGCACGTGCTCATTGATCTGGCCGATCCTCTGGTTGGAGAGTTGCAGATGACGGCGCAGCCCTTCATTCTGCTCGAGCAATCGATGCAATTCAGTCAACGCCAGTTGCAGGGCCGCCGCCTGCTCCACTTGAATATCGATTTTACTGGCAAGTGCGGACTTGGCTTCACTGGCAGCCTTCATGAAAGGCTCCGCGACCCATTTGTAGATGATCGGACTGGCGACGAGTGTCAGAACGGTCGCGTCGAGGAGACCGTCGCTGACGGTGTGCGATCCGAGGCCCCACCCCCCGAACAGGCCCAACATAATCAAAGCTTCGACTGTAAATATGATGATACCGATGCGGCCGACCATCGCGAGAAGTTCCCGCGCCTCCGGCCGCGATGCCCGCAGGATCTGTGTCACTGGCACACTCGCAGCCACGGAACCCACCTCACCGGTTGCGTCATCATGATTAAGCATGATACTTTATACCAATAGGTATGCTTGGCCGTTGATACTCAAGGGTAAGGAATACTCCACCTCCGCAAGATCTGAAATAAGGGATGTCTATTGTCGTAAAGACCAATTGCCTTTCGGCACCCTGCGCGGCCGTCGCCCACGCACCTGAGGGAAGTAGGACGATCGGCCGGAGAAGCGGCGCTCTCGTGCCGCCGGTCAGCCCTGCCCGGACTAGACCCCACGATTGGCGACCCCGGCAGGACTCGAACCTGCGACATCGAGCTTAGAAGGCTCGCGCTCTATCCAGCTGAGCTACGGGGCCGATTGGTGTGGATGCACTTTAGGGTTGGCGATCGGTCGCTGCAATTTTTTCGTGTGCGATCGGTGGTCATCCGCGGGCCGACCCCACGATGGCGGGGTGATAGCATATCGGAACCGACAGGGCGACTGCTCCCAGAGAATGCTTTGGATGCCTAGCTTAAGGGATTGGTTACCCATTCGGCGCGTACTTCACCTTGGCCCCGAATCGCCGTTACCGGCTCCGCAGCATCGTCAATATGCCCATGAAAACGCACACCCGCGATAGCCTGCCCGACGCGAGCACCCCACGATCGCTGGTGGTCGTCTTGAAGTCCCATACGCCCAAAATCATCGCCGTATCGGTATTGGTGGGGCTGGCGACATTTGGCGCCTTCGCCCTCGACACTGGTGTCTATACCTCCCGAGCGGACCTGCGCATCGGCGGACCGCAGGCGGGCCAGGCCGGAACCCCACTGAGCAACGTCGAAAAGGAAGTCGTTGCCCGCGAGATGCGCGCGCTGCAATCACGCGATCTGGCGCTGGCTGTCGTGAGCGACCTCCAGCTCGAGAGCGCGGCGGCCTTCACGTCCAACACAGGATCGATGAGCCTATTGAGCCGCGCGCTGAACCTCGTTTTTCCCGCGAAAGAGATCGTCCCCGCAGGAGAAACGCAAGAAGAACGCGTTTTGCGCCGTTTTACGCGCTCCTTGCACGTCTCAAACGAATCCGGCAGCAACCGCGTCACGGTCGGGATTTCGTTTGCCGACGGCGACCTCGCCGCACGTGCTGCCAATAGATTGGTCGAATTCTACGGCATCAGAACGCGCGATAGACCCCGTGCGCCGATCACGCAGGATGTCGGATGGCTCATGGCCGAAATCCAAAACCGCACGCGCGATCTCGAAAAGGCCGAAGCCCTAGCGGCGCCCAGCCGTCAACAGATGGAGGCGGGCGCCAGACTTCCTTCGGCTAAGGAAAGCGCCGCCCAAGGTGACGCCGTCAAGACCAAGCGTGCTCAACTCGAGAAGCTTCACGCCAACTTGACATCCATCCAAGCGCGCACCGAAGCCTTGTCGCAGCCGGTCACCGTCGAGATTATTTCCCGCGCGACCCCAGCGAGCAGAAAGACCATCCTCGAGCGCGTGATGTCCGCGAGCCTCGCCACGAGCGCCAGCTTGATGATCGGACTGGCATTGGCCGCAGCGTTCGAGTTGATGGGTCGCGCCAAGCGCTCCGACGCACGTCCCTCGCAGCATGCCTCGTCGGTCTACACTGAACCACGCGTCGATGTACGTCCGGGCCAGCCCAGCATCTCTCGGGGTCAAGGCGTTCGGACCCATACGGTCATCGATGACCTCGAATCTGCGACATTCGATCGCCCCTATGAGCCCTCCGAACGCCTCGGGCAGTTCACGCGATGCCGCTCGATTGGCGGCGTCGTTCGCCGGCTGATCGACGATACCCATACTCAGGGCGGCTATCGCTCGATCATCGTTTCTGAAGCCCCAGGCCAAGCCGTGCGCGAAGAAGCTACCGACCTCGCAGCCGCACTCTGCGCCGCCGGCAAGCAAGTCGCCCTCGTCGACTGGAGTCTCGATGGCGTCGGCGTCGCCAGGGCGCTCGGCATCCGTTCGAAACCCGGTTTCATGGATTTGGTCGAGGATCGCGCGTCGTTCGACGAGGTTATCCAGAGATTGCCAGACGGGGACGCCCACGTGCTTCCCTGCGGCTCGCCGCAAGCTGGGGGCACACTCGATACGGAGCGTTTGAACCTCGTCCTCGACACCCTGGATGAAGTGTACGACCACATCATCGTGACGGGGACCGACGAGGCTATCCGTGTGCTCTTCTTAGCGATCGGGGGCCGCTTCGACGCTTGCATTGCCGTCGGCGATACGCGTCCGGAGGGCCGACGCATCGAGCCGGAATCGGAAACCTTCCTGGGCTATCATGTCACGGACATCGATCTGATCCGCCTCGAAACGACCGGCCCGGAACGGGTCAGGGCTCCTATGCAGGCGCGCCGGCAGGACAGCGCCGAAGCGCGGGTCTGACCACCAACTTGGCAAGCATTGGAACCGCCGACGAACACGATGTATTGAGCTGGGTGCCTTACGCCCAGACGTTGCACGAGACGAATATCGGGAATTCCAGAGATGGGCCGTCGTACCCTCGCGAAAGCCGCACTCTCAACATTGCAATGGACGGGCGCCGCCGGCGTCATGGCTCCGCTGACGCGCGGCGTTGGCGCAATTTTTCATGCGCAGCACGTGGCTCCCGGTGCGCCCGACGCGTTCGCACCGAACCGCCATCGCACGATCACGCCGTCTTTTCTCGATGCCACGATCCGGCACGTGCGCACGCGTGGCTTCGACATCGTATCGATGGACGAGGTGCATCGCCGACTGGCGGAGGGCAACTTCGACCGACAGTTCGTGGCTTTCACCTTCGACGGAGGTGCGCGCGATACGTTGCAGTATGCCTATCCGACGCTGCTCCATCACAGCGTGCCGTTCACAATCTACGTCCCGAGTGATTTTGCCGACGGTCACGGCGATCTGTGGTGGGTGAAGCTCGAGATGATCGTCCGGGCGCTCGACACGATCGAACTGAAGATGAATGGCGCATGGCGTCGCATCGAGTGCCGAAAACCCGATCAAAAAGACACCACCTTCGATATCCTGCATGCGTGGCTCAACAAGCTGCGCGAGGTCGATGCCCGCAGTATCGTCGCCGATCTGTGTCGCTTGAACGACATCGACGTTACCGGGTTGTGCAGTGATCGTGCAATGAACTGGACCGAGTTGCGCGCGCTGGCCCGCGACCCTCTCGTTACACTCGGCGCGCAGTCTCGCGGACATTGGGCGTTGGCTGGATTGGAGCCGGCCACGGCGCGCCTGGAAATGACCACGAGCATAGCGCGCATGGTTCTGGAAACGGGCCGCCCCTGCCGGCATTTCAGCTACCCCTATGGGAGCGATGCCAGCGTCGGAAATCGCGAATACGAGATGGCCCAGGAGCTTGGCTTGGCGACGTCCGTGGCGACGCAAGCGGGCCTGCTGCAACCGGGCCACGTCGACGCGATGATGGCGCTGCCCCGGCTGACACTCGACGGTTCATTTCAGAAAATGCGCTACGTCAGCGTGATGCTCTCGGGAGCGCCGTTTGCGTTGCGCGACCTTGCCGAGCGGCGATCACGGCGAACGGCGGCCTGATCAGACGGAACCACGCCGGTCCCCGCGATAGGTCCAGGACAGGATCAACCCAGCCATTGGCACCCAGGCAAGACCGGCAATTGCATAGAACGCGAATTGCACAATACCGCCCGCGCCTGGAAGCGCCACCGTTGCAACCACCATGGCGGCCAGCACGTAGGCGATGATGAACACCACGAGACCAATCGTGCCGACAAGCACCCGCAAACCAGGGTTCATGGAC
>JANOKV010000543.1:0-13340 GCA_031419415.1 Hyphomicrobiales bacterium
ATGCCCATTTGATCGAAACCGATTTCGGCGGCGTACTGGCGCAAGTTCTGGACGATGGAGGCTGTCAACGAGCCCTCCGTTCGGCGCTCAGAAATCGAGGTCGTCGTAGTGCGGGGGTGGCGGCACGCCCGGACAGCGGTCGACCAGAAGCGGCCGGAACGAGGGTCGCGACTTGATCCGCTGATACCATTCCCGGGCGACGGGATAACTCTCCCACGGCACTTCTCCGAGATAGTCGAGACACGACAGATGCCCCGCCGCCGCCAGATCGGCAAAGCTCAGGGCATCGCCCGCGAGCCAGCGGCGCTGGTCTGCCAAGTGGTTCACATACGACAGATGATAGCGTAAATTCGTGCGCAGCGCGCGGATGAGATCGACATCGGGCGCTTGGCTCACCAGCTCCGAGCGCAGGCGCGAGTGCAACCGTTCGCGCAGCATTTCGCGGGTGACTTCGCGGTCGAGCTTGCCGTGAAACCAATCGACCAGCCGGCGAATTTCCGCGCGCGCGGTGTTGTCGCCGGAAAAGAGCGTGGTCGCGATCTCGTCGGGTGGCGTGTGGGGCTCGATCTCGCCCAGATATTCGGAGATGGCATAACTGCCGGTAATGATGACGCCGTTGCCGCGAATGAGAACGGGGAGGTCGCCCGACGGGTTCAAGGCGAGAAATTCGGGCCGCCACTCCCACGGCAGTTCTTCGGCGAACTCCACCGGCAACTGCAACTCCGCGAGCGCCAACCGGATGGAGCGCGAAAAGGGGCACAGACGGTAGTGGGTGAGGAGGCTCATTCAGGGCTGGCCCGGTTCGAATTTCGGCGAATCAATTGCCATCTTCATACATCGTGTCGCCGTCGAAACTGCGGCGTATGTGGGATCTTTGTTGTCTGGGACGCGGACCCGGCTCTCGCGTCCGTTCGGCCGGGAGACAAGAGGGTGGTGGTGGGGCAGGCGCGGCAATGATGTGGCCTGTGGCGAGGCATGGAAACTGGTAATCAGCGGATAGGAGCCGAGCTTTGGTGATGCTCGGTGACAGCACTTCGCGAAAGGGACGCTTCGATGCCGACGTGGCACGCCATCTTGCTCGGCATCATCGAAGGATTGACCGAGTTCATTCCTGTGTCATCGACCGGGCATTTGGTGTTGGCCGACCGGTTTTTCGGACTGGCCTCGACGGGCACCTTCAAAATTCTCATACAACTGGGCGCGATCTTGGCAATCTTGACGGTCTACGCGGCCAAACTGTCGCGTCTCGCGATCGATCTGCCGATCGATCGACGCACGCAGCGGTTCGTCGTGGCCGTCGGATTGGCGTTCCTGCCGGCCGCACTGGCTGGGGTGTTCCTGCACACGTTCATCAAAACGGTGCTCTTCGAGAGCCCGGCGCTCGTGTGCGGCTCGCTCGTCATCGGGGGCCTCGTGCTGCTCGTCGTCGACAAGTGGCGCGCCGAGCCGCACTACGCGGATGTGATCGACGTGCCGCCTCTGCGGGCGCTGGCCATCGGAGCCTTCCAGTGCCTGGCGATGGTTCCCGGCGTCTCGCGATCGGGCGCCACGATTGTGGGCGCGATGTTACTCGGGGTCGATCGGCGCGCGTCGGCGGAATTCTCGTTCTTTCTGGCGATGCCGACCATGCTCGGTGCGTTCACCTGGGATCTCTACAAGAGCTGGGGCGCGTTGAGCGCGGACGTCGTGCAATCGATCGCCGTCGGCTTCGTCGTGGCGTTTGTCGTCGGCGTGATCGTCGTTCGCACGCTACTGGAATTCGTCAGCCAATACGGATTTGCACCGTTCGCCTGGTGGCGCATCATCGTCGGCGGCGTGGGTCTGGGTGCGTTGGCCGTCTTGGGTTGAGCGGGGGCCACCGTGTCAAATGTGCGGGCAGGCCTCGCGGCTCAGGCGGCGTGGGACGCCATGGGCTGGGTCAGCACGGCGTGCAGCGCTCGGCTGTCTTGGCAGGTCCGCAGTTTTTGGATCGCGTGCGGATCGCGCAGGAGGCGTGAAATGCGCGCCAACGCCTTCAGGTGATCGGCGCCGGCATGCTCGGGTGCGAGCAGGAGAAACACCAGATCGACCGGTTCTTCGTCGATTGAATCGAACGCAATGGGCTCTTCGAGCCGCGCAAACACCGTTACCACACCCTCCAAGCCCGGCAGCCTGCCATGGGGAATCGCAATGCCTCGGCCCACGCCCGTGGAGCCCAAGCGTTCGCGCTGGAGCAGAACTTCGAATACGACGGCCTGGTCGAGCCCGGTCAGATCTTCGGCTTTGCGCGCAAGTTCCTGAAGCGCCTGCTTCTTATTCTTCGCCTTCAGGCGGGAAACGACAGCCTCGGGCGCGATCAAATCACCAAGATCCATTCGATAATCCTTCCCCCGGGGTCAGGCTAGGCGGGCGTTTTGGAGGTAGAGCCCGATCAAGCTGGATGTCCCAGCCGCTCGGATAGCAGATGCGCTGCCCTCTACCCATTGAAACAGTGCGTGTCTCCCGCATGATCCAAACCATCTCGTGATGTGCAGTCGGCACAGGACAGTTGCAAGGGCACCGCCCCGCAATTCGTGTTGATGGTGTCGGTAGGCCCACCGATGTCTCCAAACGAACCCAAACCTGCTGGGGCCACTCGACGGGATCAGTGAAGCCCTTTGCAGCCCATTTCAAGGCGTCTTCATGATTGGCGATCGTTCGTGGTTTAGTCCAGTGCGTCACGCGAACTCACGTTTCTCCCGCCGACGCTGAACCGAGGACGGAATGCGCAAGGCCTCGCGATACTTGGCGACGGTTCTACGAGCAATTTCTATGCCTTCCTGACCCAGCACGACAACGAGCCGATCATCGGACAAGACGGAGCATGGTTTTTCGCTTTCGATCAACGTCTTGATGCGATTCCGAACAGATTCCGACGAGTGCGACTCGCCATCCTCGGCAGACGCGATCGAAGATGTGAAAAAGTACTTCAGCTCAAAAATCCCGCGCGGCGTCGAGATATATTTGTTCGACGTGACCCGGCTGACGGTCGACTCGTGCATCTTGATCGCTTCGGCGACCGTTTTGAGATTGAGCTGCCGCAGATACTGCACACCGTGGGTGAGAAAGGCGTCCTGCTGGCGCACGATCTCGCTGGCCACCCGCAGGATTGTGCGGGCCCGCTGATCGAGGCTCTTGACCAACCAGTTGGCGCTCTGGAGGCATTCGAGGAGGAAATCGCGGTCCTTCTCCGATTTCGACCCGCTGTTGACCCGGGTATAATAAACGCGGTTGATCAACACCTTGGGCAAAGTGTCGTTATTGACCTCGACGGTCCAACTGCCGTCCGACGCGGCTTTGACCAAGACGTCAGGGATGACGGTTTGAATTTCCGCGCTGCCAAAGCCCAGGCCGGGCTTTGGATTGAGTTCCTTGATCTCGGTGATCATCTCGGCGAGGTCGTCGGCGTCCGCACCGACGACGCGGCGCAGGGCCGGCATGTTGCGTGTCGCCAAGAGGGGGAGATTCTCGAGGAGCTTGGCGATCATCGGATCGTAGCGTCCGCGCTCTTTGAGCTGAAGCGCCAGGCATTCGGCGAGATCTCGGGCAAAGACGCCGACCGGGTCGAACTGTTGCAGCACCCCGAGGACGCGGGTCACGTGCTCGACGGAGGCGCCGATGCGCTCGGAGATTTCGCCCAGAGCGGCGCGTAGATAGCCCGCCTCGTCGACGAGGTCGATGATGTAGCCGCCGACCAACCGATCGACGGCATCGGGCAGAGCGAGATTGAGCTGCGCGGTGAGGTGGTCGCGCAGCGAAATTTTATCGGCGACGTAGGATTCCAAGTTTGCGTCGCCGTCACCGCTCGACGATGTGGACTGGCGGACGTTTGCCCAACTGCCGCCGGTCAGATCGGGGCCTAGTTCATTGGGAGGCGTGTCAGGGTAGACATTTTCGTAGTCGGCGTCCAATTCGCGGGTTGCTGCGACGCCTTCGTGGTCGACATCCAATCCCGGGGGCGCCGCGTCGAAATCGCCGGTCGTTTCGGCGAGCGTCGCGTCGCGCTCGGGCGTGGTCGAGGGAATGTCGCGGTGGTCGTCGTCTCGCTCGAGCAGGGGATTGCGCTCGATCTCGGTCTCGACGAAGGCATCGAGCTCGAAGTTCGACAATTGCAAAAGCCGGATCGCCTGTTGCAATTGCGGCGTCATGACGAGCTGCTGGCTCTGTCTGAGCTGTAGCTTCGCCTGAAGCGCCATCGGATTCACCGTCCCCACGTCCACCTGGGCCAGCACGACCCGGCCCCTGTCATACGTGGGGCCGTTTAACGTTCCTTCTCGAACATGTCGCCCAAATAGACCCTGCGCACGTCCTCGTTGGTTATGATTTCTTCCGGCTTACCTTGTGTCAGAACTTGACCATCTGCAATGACATAGGCGCGGACGACGAGGCTCAAGGTTTCCCGAACGTTATGATCCGTAATGAGAACGCCGATGCCGCGCCGGGTCAAATGGCGCACGAGCTGCTGGATGTCACCAACGGCAATCGGATCGATACCGGCAAATGGTTCGTCCAGCAACATGTAGGACGGCCGAGAGGCCAGCGCCCGAGCAATCTCGCAACGCCGCCGTTCCCCACCCGAAAGCGCGATTGATGGGCTCTTGCGCAGGCGCGTAATGCTGAATTCCTCGAGCAGGCTGTCGAGTTGTTCGCGCCGCTTGGCGCGGTTGGGCTCGACCAGCTCCAGGATGGCCATGATGTTCTGTTCGACCGTCAAGCCACGGAAAATCGAGGCTTCCTGGGGCAGATAGCCAATGCCCAGCCGCGCCCGGCGGTACATGGGGAGGCGGGTAACGTCGCGCCCGTCCATGGTGATGCGGCCGGCGTCCGCCGGGACCAAGCCGGTAATCATGTAGAATACCGTGGTTTTTCCAGCCCCGTTGGGTCCGAGCAGGCCGACGGCCTCGCCCCGCGCCACAGCGACGCTGACGCCTTTCACCACCATACGTTTCTTGTAGGTCTTCTGGACGCCATCGCAGGTGAGCCAACCTTCGCCGCCGGCAAAGGCTTTGGGTTGTGGTGCAGCCGCTCCGCTGGCGCGGGCGCCAGAGTGTCCGGCACCCGGCCGTTCCCGGGAAAACATCGACAGGAGCCTCATCGAGCGGCGCTCGCCGGGGGGACTGTCGTCGTGGTCGTCGTCGAATCCCAGGAGGAGGCTTCCGGCTTGCTCCTGCGCGGCTTTTTGCCCTGGGCGAGGTCCTTCGCAATATCGGCTGGCACGACACCGTCGCGGGTCGCCTTGTCGAGCTGTACCTTGGCCTTCTCTTCGACTTGCTTGGGATAAAGAACCAAGCGGAACTGCTTTTTCGCGCACACGAGGCCTTCGGGGCAGGGCTCGACGCCGGTGCGGGTCGCGGCGGTGGCTGCTGCCGAGCCCGTGGGCGCGAAGGCGCTGACGGCGGGTTGGCCCTTGTCGCCGCTGGCTGGCTTGGCGGAGGGTGCATGTTCGAAGTGCGACTTGCCGCTGGTCATGTCGACGATCAGGCGGCTGCCATCGGGTCCGTCGATGGTGCTCTTGCCATTCGACACCACGACTTTACCGCCGACGATGACCGTGTTCGCCTTGACGTCGAAGTCGGCCCAGTCGCCGATCACTTCGCGGCCGTCCTTGGAGGTCACGACCACCTTCTGGCGGGTTTCGATGCGCGTGAGCTGGGCGCCGCCCGCTTCACTCTTGTCGGTGGGAGAGGATGTGCTGCCGAGGCTCGTTTGGCCCGTGAAAAAGGCCGTCATCTCGATGGTCCGCACGGTGAAATCGCCCTGTTTGGCTACCACGTTGCCGCGAAAGAGGGCGTTCTTCTTGAGGTCGAACACGTCGAGGGAATCGGCATCGACCTCGATCGGGGCGTTCGGGTCGGTCTTGAAATCGATCCCCAAACCCATCGAATTGTCGCCGGGGGAAGCATTCGACTTCGCGGGCGCGGGTTTCGCTCCGGGCTTTGGCTCGGCCTGGTAGAACACGGTGTTGATGCGTCCAGCGGGCTGGCCGTCTTCGGCGGGGCTATCGAGCCGGGTCGTGCTCTGCCGGCGATCGACGCGCAGGCGCTGGCCTTGCAGCACGTTGCGTCCCTGGGCGGCGATGACGTCGCCCGTCATCAGCGCGCTGTCGGCCTTCTGGTCGAAGTGCACGACTTTGGCGGTAACGCGCCGATCGGCGCCCGATGTCAAGATGACGTTGCCGCGCAGAACAGCGCGCTCGGTGGCGGCGTCGTAGTCGAGGGTTTCCGATTGCGTCCGGTCGTCTTTGTTGCGGGTGGTGACGCCGCCGCGCGCTCTGATGGCTTGGAGCTTGGTCGCGTCGTCGGCTGCGGCGGGTTTCGTGGTGGCGTCGATTGCGGCCTTGCCGACGTAGAGGATATCCAGTTCGGGGGCTTCGAGGGTCGCGTCGGCTTGTGTGGCGACGACGTTGCGGCGGAAGAGGGCGGTCTTGGCGCCATCGTCCATATCGAGCGCGTCGGACCGCACATCGATCGGCTGACCACTGTCGGCGCCCAGGCCTGGGCCCAGCGTGCCCGTTTTGGACTTGGCAGCGCCGGCTTTGGCGTTTGTTGCTGGTTCACTGCTCGCACTAGGAGAGGGCCGCTTCGCGTCGAGAAGGACGTGCACGGTGTCCTTGAACGTGGCGCGACGCGACTTGGTGTCGAGCGTCATCGATTTGGCGGTGATCGTGCCCGTGTCGTTGCGCGCCCATACGGGCTCGTCGGAACTGATCTGGTTCAGTTTGGGCAACACGGTCGCCCGCGTGAGGCGCGCTGCGAGGCCACCGGTCCCGCCGATATCGATACGCTCGTAGAGCTCGAGCAGATCCTTCTTCTGGTCGTAAGTCCCCCAGACGGCGGTCAACCTGGTGACACTGCCGGTGAGTTCGAAAATATCGCCCTCGATGGCGTTGAGCCGCACGGGCCCGCTCTGTCGGATATCGGTGATCGCTTCGCGAGCGCGCACCTGATAGCGCGCGCCGTCCTTGGCGAAGCCGTCGTACTTCGGCGTCTTCATGACGAGATTTTTCGCATCGATGCGAACCGATGGAATATCGACGCCCATCGGCCGCAGCATCGAGGTGGCGAAGAGGCGCGCGCCATAGGCGCCAAGGGCGACCAGCGCGAGCACGGGCAGCAGCGTCCGCCATGTGCGCACGAACCACGTATGCCGACGCGCCGCGCGGAACTGGCGCACGCGATCCTGTTCGGACGCGATCGCTCTGTTCGCCGTGCCGCTGGGCCCGATGGGGCCTGCCTGGTGCTGTCTCATACCCCGTCCTGCCGGGTCCCCGCATCGCGGGTTGTGGCTCGAATCCCGATGCACCCATCGTCACCGTCAGCAATGAGCCGCAATTTGGGTGATATTGGGACGCTGGGCAAGGGTCGCCGAAAGGCCGTCCCAGCGGTTTGTCGTCGCCGGCGCGTGGGCAGCAAGCCGCCGTCAGTGCGAGAAAATATCGATCTCACCGAAACCCGCCAGATCGAGGCGGGCGCGGACGGGGATATGATCGAAACAGGCTTGCGCGAATTCGAGCCTCTGCTCGCGCTGGAGCATGGTCTCGAGGCGAGCCTTGATCCGGTGCAGATGGAGCACGTCGGAGGCGGCATAGGCTTGCTGTTCGGGGCTCAGCGTCGTCGCTGCCCAATCGGAACTCTGCTGGGCCTTCGACATGTCGATGCCAGCCAGCTCTTGCGCGAGGTCCTTGAGGCCATGCCGGTCGGTATAGGTGCGGGCGAGTTTGGAGGCGATTTTGGTGCACCACACCGGCGTGGTCATAATGCCGAGCCATCGTTCGATCGCAGCCAGATCGAAGCGGGCGAAGTGGAAGATTTTCAGCGTTCCGGAGTCGGTGAGCAAGGCTTTCAAGCGCGGCGCGGCCCAATCGCGCCCGTCGAGTTGCACGAGGTGGGCTTCGTTATCGCCGCCCGAGAGCTGCACGAGGCAGAGCCGATCGCGGTGCGGTTGCAGGCCCAGGGTCTCGGTATCGACCGCGATCGAGCCGGGAAACGTGAGGCCTGCCGGCAGATCGCCCTGATGGAGCCAGATTTTCGCAGCGGTCATGACGATTGGCACTCCCAGGACAGTCTCACCGCGTCAGGCCGGAGCTGCCGCGGCCAAAACCTGTGAAGCGGCGCAGTCGCTCGGTCGATGCGCCAAACGAGACGCCCCCGAGGAAACGCGATCCCGATAAGGTTTCGACCCGGATCAACGGCTGCGAAGGCAACCACAGTGCGAAGAACCGGCGTTCACAGTCCTCGCGCGTGCGGCCGTTGACGCTGCCGACGAACTGCCAGCCCCGAAAGCGAAGCTCCCACCGCCGCAGGGATGCGGCCTCGAAGGCGATCGCGAGCTGGAGGGCCAGGATGGTAATCGTCGACACGGTCTCCGACAGGTTGAGGGCATAGAACCCGATGCTCATCACGATCAGCGTCGCGATATAGCCCAGGAGCACGAACCAAAGGCGATGGGCGATAGCCCAAAAGGGCGTGAGCAGGCCAGCCGACCAGGAAAACCCGTCGCGAATGAAGACGAGCCTGCCCGCCCGATCCAAGCGATCGGCAGGCGGCTCGGGACGTTCGTGCACGGTGTAGGTTTTCATATCCGACCTCCTGCCCAATCAGAGCGTGCCCTTGGTGGACGGCACGCGGCCGGCCTGGCGCGGATCGAGGGCGACGGCCTGCCGGAGCGCCCGGGCGAGGCCCTTGTAACAGGTCTCGGCGATGTGGTGATTGTTGTCACCGTAGAGCGTTTCCATGTGCAGCGTAATGCCGGCATTCTGCGCGAAAGCCTGGAACCATTCCTTGAAGAGTTCGGTGTCCATTTCGCCGATCTTGGGGGCCGAAAACGCCACCTTCCAGATGAGATACGGCCGCCCTGACACGTCGATGGCGACGCGGGTCAAGGTCTCGTCCATGGGCAGATGCACGGAGGCGTAGCGGGTGATGCCCTGCTTGTCGCCCAAGGCCTTCAGAATCGCCTGCCCCAAGACGATGCCACTGTCCTCGGTGGTGTGGTGGAAGTCGATATGCAGGTCGCCGTCCGCCTCAAGCTCGATGTCGATCAGCGAATGACGGGCCAGTTGCTCCAGCATGTGATCGAGAAACCCGATGCCGGTGCGGACCTTATAGGCGCCAGTGCCGTCGAGATCGACGGTGGCCCGAATCCGGGTTTCCTTGGTCGAGCGCTCGATTGTGGCGGTACGGGTCACGGGGCGGCCTCGTCTGGTGGAATGACTAGGCCAGCGTCTAGCAGTTCCAGGTTACCGACGCCATACCAGGGCCGGATCGACCTGGTGGCAAGGGGGCTGCGGGCGCGACCTCCGGGAAACCAGCACTTTGAATGATCGGTTGCCGCCGCTCGGGTGGGCGTGGCTTTTTGAGATTGTTGCGGGGGCTGGGGCGTGGCAGCGTTGCGGGGAGTGGACACAGGCGTCAGGGGGACCCATGCGGCAGATCACGATCGGCGATGTCACGATTACCAGCATCATCGAGCGCGACGGGGCCTGGCGCAAACCGGGCGATATGTTTCCAGCCTACGATGACGCGGTCGGCCAGCGGCATCTGGCGACGCTCGATCCGGAGATTTTCGATCCCGTTTCCGGCCGCATGGTCATCACCTATCAGACGTTCGTCGTGCGCACGCCCAAGCATACCGTGCTCGTCGATACCTGCACGGGCGAGGACAAGGGTTATCCCGCGCCGATGGATTTTCCCAAGCAGCCGTGGCTCGATGGGTTTCACGCAGCGGGGCTGGCTTTCGCGGATATCACCCACGTTTTCTGCACGCATCTCCACATCGATCATACTGGCTGGAACACGAAGCTCGTCAACGGCCGCTGGGTCCCGACGTTTCCCAACGCCAAATACATCTTCCACAAAGACGAGTACGCCTACTGGGAAGCGGCCACCAAAGACGGCAAGACCCCACCCGGCAACGTATGGACCTATAATTGTCGCCCGATCGTCGAGGCCGGCCAAGCGCTGCTCGTCGATGACACCTATCAGCTCGACGATACGTTCTCGTTGACGCCGACGCCCGGGCATTCTCCGCGCCATTGCTGCATCGACATTCGCTCCAAGGGCCAGCACGCGGTCGTGACCGGCGATATGATGCATCATGCGCTGCAATGCCGTGAACCGCACTGGTCGACCATCTTCGATACGGACGCGGAGGAAGCCGCGCGCTCGCGCACGAAATTCCTCGGCCAGATCGCGGACACCTCGACGCTCGTGCTGCCGATCCATTTTCCCGCACCGACCGTGGGCCGTGTGACGGCGCTGGCGAAAGGGTTCGATTACAAGTTCGTGCGGTGACGCGTCATATGTCTTGGCGCCTACATCGGCCCGATCAAGCGACGGAACTCTGCTTCCGGCACGCCGTAGGAGGCGCCGGCGGCGCGGACCAGTCGATCGCGATCGAGGATTTCGATGTTGCCGCGCCGGGCTCTGATAAGCAAATCGCCTTCGAGGATATGGATCGCATCGGTGACGCTCGAGCGGCGCACGCCGAGCATCATCGACAGGAAATCGTGCGTGATCGGGAATTCCATCGCATCGAGCCGGTCCTGACACATGAGGACCCAGCGGGCCAAACGTTCTTCGATGACCGAACTGCCATTGACGAGGGCCGACTGGGCCGTCTGCGTCATGAACACATGGACGTAGCGCAGCATCATGTTGCGCAGCGTCCGGCTCTGCTCGACAAGTTCGAGAAACACGGCCGTCGGCACTTGGAAGCCCGAACCGCCGATCTGCATGTATTGATGATGCGGCGATTGATCGGAGCCGAGCAGAACCGTCGTGGCGCCCATCCCGTCGCGGCCGTAAACGCCCACTTCGATGCTGCGGCCGTCGGCTTTTTCAGCCACGACCGAAACCATGCCGTACTCGACGAAATAAACATGCTCGATCGGCTCATTGGGCTTCACCAGAACGTAGTCGCGATCGAGTGTGATCGGCTGGAGGTGCGGCCTGAGGAGCTCGAAGTCCGAGGGCGAGATGTAGGCGAGAAGCCGATTTCTGATGGTTGCTTGGTCAAGCATGGCAGGCACTGTTTTTTGAAGGCTCGAGACACGCTCGAGTAGATTACAAAAATTTCGCTGTTTCAATAGCAAATGGCGTCCGGATTTCAATCGCGAGTATGGATGAGTGGTGTTGGGTACGGTACCGGACCAAGCCTTGTAGGAAAGTCTTAATGGAGTAGGGTCTTGTAGCAGTTGGCGTTGTTGTGGCCAGGAGCCCCAGCCCCAGCCCCAGCCCCAGTGTCAGGGTGTTATGCCGTGGAGCATCTCGAGCAAGCAGTCATCAAATTGGAATTGCTGATGCGTGCCGCAAAATCGGCGCACTGCGCCGAGGAGTGCACCGTCATCCGGTCGGCGCAGACGGTGATCCTGGATGCACTTCTGGAGCACAAATCTCGACTGACGATCAATCCGACAATTCGCTTCCCACGCATTGACGTTCTGCACCCGACGCGCCGACTAATGGAGGGCGTGTCTGACGGTGATGAGTGAAGGACATCGTAATGGACGTCGGGCGTGACGCATCTGAGCGTGGAAAAACCCACGAGATTACAGTCCAACAAGCCGATTATGACATTCTCCGAATTTCGGAAATCCGGTACCGCCGGTTGTTCGAGGCAGCGCAAGATGGCGTGCTTCTGGTCGATCCTGTGACGCGAAAAATCGCAGACGCCAATCCCTTCATGACGCGGTTGCTCGGCTATTCTCATGCTGGGTTCGTGGGTAAGGAGGTGTTCGAAATCGGACTGCTGAAAGACGAGCGCGCGAGCCAGGAAATGTTCGTGGCGCTCAGAGCGAATGGCATGGTCCGCTATGAAGACTTGCCGTTGGAGAGCGAGACCGGGGTGCATCACGAAGTCGAGGTGGTGGCCAATGTGTATGACGAGGGTGGCCACTCCATCATTCAGTTCAATATTCGCGACATTACGGTGCGCAAGCGGCGCGAAGCGCACAACGCGTTGCTGCTGGCCGAAGTCAATCACCGGGCGCGCAATCTGCTCGCCGTCGTCCAAGTGATCGCCCAGCAGACGACCCGGCATTCCGATCAAGCGTCGTTCGTCACGCGGCTGACCGAACGCATTCGGGGCTTGGCCGCCAGCCAGGATTTGCTCGTCGACAGTGCGTGGCGCGGCGTAGGGCTGCGCGAGCTCGTCGGCTCGCAACTGGCCCATTTCACAGACCTGATGGGGACGCGCGTGCGATTCGTGGGTTCACCCCTGCGGCTCACGCCCGCAGCGGCTCAAGCGATCGGCATGGCGGTGCATGAGATGGGCACGAACGCAGGAAAGTACGGCGCATTGTCGAATGGCGATGGGCGGGTGACGATCTCCTCCGGGCTTTCTGCCGACGGTTCGATGTGCACCCTGTCGTGGGTGGAGGAAAACGGTCCCCCCGTGGTTGCGCCCACACATTCTGGTTTCGGCCGAAAGGTCATCGAAAGTATGGTGGAATTGGCGGTCGATGGAACGACTGAGATCGTCTATGCGCCCAGTGGCTTTTCCTGGAAGCTCGAGGCGCCGGCGTCCGAAGTTCTGGAGGCTGCACATGCCAATGGCTCGGACCCAGTGTCATGACCGATGCGACCGCACCGCGAGTGCTGATTGTCGAGGACGAGCCATTGATCGCGCTCAATCTGGAAGAGCTGATGGTGGATGCTGGTTTTCTCGTTTCGGGAATAGCCGGGCGATTGGCCAAAGCGCTGGACATGATCAAACTCGATGTCTGTGACGTGGCCCTCGTCGATGCCAATCTCGCTGGTGTGAGTTCAGGCCCCGCTGGCGCAGCGCTCGCGGCGCTCGGCGTGCCGTATGTCGTGTTGTCGGGGTATTCCTCCGCCCAGAAAAACGGCATGTTCCCCGATGCCGTGCTGTTCATGCAGAAGCCTTTCGATCCTGATCTCTTGATCGAGGAATTGCGCAAACTTACCGCGCGACCCCTTGCTGCCGAAGCGAACCGTTAACGCTATCGCACAGAAAGTCTGGCGACTTATCCCCGCCTGCCCGCGCGCGAACTGCTGAGGCACCCCACTTGTCATCCCGGCATTTATTGCCGGGATCCAGCCCTGCGCAGGGTTGGGAGCAAGCGGAGTGCTGGGTCCCGCGAATACATCGCGGGATGACACAGGAGGGGCTTGAACTGGACCGCCTCGATATTTGCGGCTCGCATGTCCTGGAATTTGTTTCGCACAAACTTATCCCCGCGTCCGAAACCTCCCGTATCGTGTGCTCACTCGCATCACCGAGGGGGCGCGTCTCGAGACGTTCCCGACGCGCGGTGCGGGGGCTGTTTCCGGGGCTAGGGTTTCGCTTGCGAGACCCGGGGG
>JANOKV010000544.1:0-6907 GCA_031419415.1 Hyphomicrobiales bacterium
GCAGGGGACTTTCGACGTGGCGACCCGGTCGAGCAGTTCGCGCACGCCCGGCTGGCGATACTGCGGCTCCTGCATGGCGAGCGCCACCAGATCGAAGCGCGCCGGATCGACATCGGCAGGGCCGCCAGCCGTCAATTTGCCGGGCAGCGTCTTGGAATTGACCTCGATCAGCCCCTCGCGCCCCTTCACGGGCATGCGCACGATGGCCCCTTCCGCATTCATCAGGTCTGCTTCGGCGGGCAGACAAATGAGATGCGCGTTGTGCCCAGCCATCAACAATTTAGTGGCGAGCAACGAGCCGTAGGAGGCCCCCATGATCAGTACATCGAGCTTCTGTGGCATTCGAAATCTCCCGCACCACGTGCGCTTTGATTTGCCGGTTCAGGGCCTTATCGACGGAGCATTGCGCCCCCGATCGCCAGCCTGCGCGGCATACTATCGGACCGCACCACGCTTGTCGCCAAGCACGTCTGTCTCGCCCGACCCAGCCCTCGCGGGTGCCTCGGGCAGCGACGCGCCGATCCGCGCCCCAGCCGATTAGGCCCCTAATGACGTTGTCTACATTTCGGTCAGGCCCAAGGTCTGCCATGTTCTGGTATCAGTTGCAGGAATGACTGCCCCTCGCGCGTGTGATTAGGAAGCCACCCCCCATGTTCTTCACGAAGCGCCCTCCACCCGATGCAAAAGAGACCGTGATCGCTGTCGTCGGCGCATCGCGAGCGCCCGAGCCCCTGCCGGTCGGTGAGCTGCGCCACACCGTCGACCCGGCCACGCTGGGATTCACATCGACCGCCGAACTCGAGCCCATCTCCGGCCTGATCGGACAGGATCGAGCCCTCAAGGCGATCCAGTTCGGCGCGACGATCAAGAGCCACGACTTCAATATCTTCGTGCAGGGTCCAGCCGCTTCGGGCAAGAGCACGGCCGTCAAACAATATCTCGAGAAAAAAGCCAAGGACGCGCCCACGCCCGTCGATTGGGTCTACGTCAATAACTTCGAGACCGCCAATCGACCGATCGCCCTGAAGTTGCCGCCGGGGCGCGGCCGCCCTCTGGCGCGCGCCATGGTGGCGGCCATCGACGAGCTGCGTAACACGCTGCCCGCCGTCTTCGAGGGCGAAGACTACCAGGCGCGGCGGCGGAGCATCGACGAGGAATTCCGCTCTGGCCAAGAGGACGCCCTGGCTGGATTCAACAAGCGCGCTCAGGATCAGAACATTGCCGTGCTGCGCACGCCGACGGGCTTTGCCATGGCGCCCACGCACGAAGGCAAGATCGTCAAGCCGGAGGTGTTCAACACGCTGCCCGAGGCCATGCGGACCGATGTCGAAAAGCGCATCGAGATCCTACAGAAAGAGCTCGAGCAAATCCTGGAACGCTTGCCCAAATCCGACAAACAGCGCCGCGCCAAATTGAGCGACCTGAATGCCGAGGTCGCCTCCATCGCCGTCCGCGAGGCCCTCGACGACGTCGCGGCGGCCTTCGCAGACGAGCCGGGCGTGCTCGCATTTCTCACCGTCGCCGGCAGCGATCTCGTGCGCAACGTCGGCCTCTTTCTGGCGCCGACGGGCGACGAAAGCGAGATCGTCAAGCAGCCTGCCGACACCGCCCGCGACCCCCGATTCCGGCGCTATATGGTCAACGTCATGGTCTCGAACGGCGAGCCGGCGCCTGCCGGCGCACCCATCGTCGAAGAACTCAACCCGACGTTCGGCAATCTCATTGGACGGGTCGAGCACCTGGCCAACATGGGCGCGCTGGTCACCGATTTTCTGTTGATCAAATCCGGCGCGCTGCACCGCGCAAACGGGGGCTACCTCCTCATCGACGCGCGCAAGGTGCTGCTCTCCCCCTTCGCCTGGGAGGCGTTGAAGCGCACGATCAAGGGGCGCGAGATCCGCATGGAACAGCCCTCGGAGATGGCGGGCATGATGTCCACCCAAACCCTCGATCCCGAACCGATCCCGCTCGACGTCAAGGTCATCCTGTTTGGAGACCGCGAGCTTTATTACATGCTCGCCTCCGCCGATCCCGACTTCAGTCGCCTGTTCAAGGTTCAGGCCGATTTCGATGATTCGATCGCCCGTTCCGCAGAAAACGACATCGCGTTTTCGCGCCTCGTCGCCTCGATCGTCACCCAGCACCATCTGCGCCCGGTCGATGCCGGCGGCGTCGCCCGTCTCATCGACGAAGCCGCACGGCTCGCCGACGACCGCGAAAAGCTGTCGATCGAAATCGGCCGCATCGCCGACATCGTGCGTGAGGCCGATTACTGGGCGGGCGCGGCCCGCCATGATCACGTCACGCGCGATGACGTCGCCCAGGCGATCGCCGAAAACATCCAACGCTCCGATCGGATGCGCGACCGGGCGCAGGAGATGATCCAGCGCGAGATCATGTTGATCGATACGGCGGGCGTCAAAGTCGGCCAGATCAACGGATTGTCGGTGCTCCAACTGGGCGCTTTCGCGTTCGGGCGGCCGACCCGGATCACGGCGCGGGTGCGCATGGGCGCAGGGCGGGTCACCGACATCGAGCGCGAGGTCAATCTGGGTGGGCCACTGCACTCCAAGGGCGTCATGATTCTCTGGGGGTATTTGGCCGGCCTCTTCGCTCAGGACGTGCCCTTGGCGATGGCCGCGACCCTGGTGGTCGAGCAATCCTATGGCGGCGTCGATGGGGACAGCGCGTCTTCGACGGAACTCTATGCGTTGCTCTCCGCGCTCGCCGAGGTCCCGATCCGCCAATCGATCGCCGTCACGGGATCGGTCAACCAATGGGGCGAGGTGCAAGCCATCGGCGGCGCCAACGAGAAAATCGAAGGCTTCTTCGACGTGTGCCGCGTCCGTGGTCTCGACGGCCGCCAAGGCGTCATGATCCCCAAGGCCAATGTCCAGCACCTGATGCTGCGCGAGGATGTGGTCGACGCCGTCAAACAGGGCAAATTCGCCATTTGGCCCGTGGGGCATATCGACGAGGGGATCGAACTTCTGACGGGCGTCGAGGCCGGTGTGCGAGGAGCCGACGGCAAATTTCCGGCCGGGACGATCAATGGCCTCGTCGAGGAGAAATTGCGCGCCTTTGCGGAAAGCGTTCGCGCGTTCGGCGCCAAGGCGGTCGGGGCTGTGCCGAACGGAAGGGACCTAACATGATCGCCCACGTAGCAGCTGTCGGCGAGCAACGCGGCCGCGTCGTCCTGCATCTCGGCTCGGGCTATCCCAATCAGATCGCGCTGGCGGCGGCCATCCGCGTGGCCAAGGCATTCGAGTCCGAAGTCGAGAGCCTCTTCATCGAGGACCAGAACCTCTACGCGTGCGCCGATTATCCTTTCGCGGTGGAAATCTCGTTGTGCGGTCGCACTCGGCGCGCGCTCTCCGTCGCCCATATCGAGCGCGAATTCCGCCATGCCGCCTCGGCCATCGGGCGGCAGCTCGACCACCTTGCCCGCATCGCCGAGGTGCCGTTGCGCCGGACGGTGGTGCGCGATGACCCGTTCACCGCCCTGGCGCGGGCCTGCGCCGAACGCGGACCATGGAATATGATCGCGTTGGGCGATACCGTCGGCAACTCGGCCAGCGACGACATTCGTCGCCTGTTCGACACTGTCCTGGACACCACGGGCGTGATCCTCACGGGGCCCCGCGCACAGCGCAATAGTGGACCGCTGGTGGTGGTGCTCGAGGACATCGCCCACCTCGAACCCATGCTTCGCACAGCCGAGCGTCTGGCTCCCGAAGGCGGCGACACACCGATTATCCTTCTCCTCGTTGCCGACAGCGACGACAAACTGGCCTGGATGGACGGTCAGGTCCGGCTCGTACTCGGCGCCAACCAAACACCCCAGCTTGCCCGCGCCGTTGTGGAGTCCGGTGGCGAAGCCGTGTTGGCCGAAGTGATACGGCGGTTGCAAGGCGGGCTCGTCATCGCCGAATTCGGCGGCGTTCTGGTCCCCGCTAGCGGCGACATGCGCTATCTCACATCCAGCCTCGAGTGCCCCCTGCTGCTGATGCGCTGAGAAGCCAGATCGGAGCGCGACAGCATGCACACCCCGGGCAACACGGCAGCACCGGTCACCTCAGGACCAGCCCCCGGCCTCCTGGGCGATATCGTCGCTCTGCACGGCCGCTATTACGCCCGCCACTGGAATTTTCCGATCGCGTTCGAGACCAAAGTCGCCACCGAAATGGCCGCCTTCTTCGATCGCTACGATCCCATGCGCGATGTCGTGCTGTCGGTTCGTGGCGTCGACCGCTGGCTCGGATCGATCACGCTCGACGGCAGTGATCCGTCCCTCGACGTGGGCCAAGCCCACGTGCGCTGGTTCATTCTCGATCCCGACATGAGCGGTCGCGGGATTGGCGGGCGCCTTCTTCGAGAGGCGATCTCCTTTGCCCGGCAGTCCGGCATGCGGTCGATTTATCTCACGACCTTTCGCGGCCTCGACGCCGCATTCAAGCTCTACGCCGCCGCCGGATTTCGCATCGCCGACGAGCGACGAGGCCAAACCTGGGGCCGCGAGGTTGCGGAGCTTCGCCTCGAACTGGCATTGTGAGCACATAGGCACGGGAGGCCCGCCATGAAGATCACCGACCTCACCATCACGCTGTTCGCCTGGGATGATATTCCCGCCACCCAGTATGGCCGCCACACCGGCAAATTCGCTGGGCGCAGCGACCTCGGTCTCGTGACCATCAAAACCGACCAGGGCGTCGAGGGGCATTCATTTCTCGGCAGTTCCGGTGTCGCCGGCAGCAAGGACGCCTGGATCGTCATCGAGGCGCTCAAACCCATGTTGATGGGCCAGGATCCCCTCGCTCGCGAACAGCATTTTCAACGCATGTGGGCGCGCACGCGCATGCGCAACCAGCTCCGCGCGTTGGGCGCAGTCGATGTGGCGCTCTGGGATCTGGCCGGCAAGCTCGCCGGAATGCCGGTGCACAAATTGATGGGCAGCTTCCGGCGGAGCGCCCCGGCCTATGCGTCCTCGGCCGTGCTGTCGTCGCCGAATGCCTATGCCGAAGAGGCCCAGTCCTTCGCGGCGCGCGGATGGGGGGCCTACAAGATCCACCCGCCGACCCAGTGGGAAACCGACATCAAAGTGTGCGAAGCGGTGCGCAAGGCGGTCGGCGACAATTATCGCCTGATGCTCGATTCCACGTGGTCCTATGATTATATCGAGGCCCTGCGGGTCGGCCAAGCCATCGAGCGACTGGGCTTTTATTGGTATGAAGACCCGCTCTGCGAAGATGATCTGTCGAGCTACGTCAAACTGCGCCAGAAACTCTCGATCCCGATCATGGCCACGGAGTACGCACCTGGCGGCCACACCGCCTATGCCCCCTGGTTGATCGCCCAGGCGACAGATTTCCTACGCGGTGATGTGGCCGTCAAAGGGGGGCTCACCGCCTGTCTCAAAACAGCCCACCTCGCCGAGTGCTTCCACATGAATTACGAGGTGCACCACGGTGGTAATTCACTGAACAATGTCGCCAACCTGCACCTCATCATGGCCATCCGCAATTGCGAGTACTTCGAAGTTCTGCTGCCCGATGGCGCGCAGAAATACGGGCTCGTGCATGATATCGAGGTCGACAAGAACGGCCTCGTGCACGCTATCGACACGCCGGGTCTGGGCGCGGAGATCGATTTCGAGCTGATCGCGCGCAAACAGATCACGCTGCTCTCGTGAGCACCCCCTCATCTGTCACACCGGCACGGCCGACCGGGTTTTCTTGACGGCTGCATAATAGGACCACAGCATGCGCGCCGCGATACTGCGCCAAGGCCGCCACCGTTCTGCGATGGCGATCAACTCGGCGGGGCTGGGCCGCGCCTCGAGGTCGAGCGCCCATTGCGCCGCCACTTGCAAGGCGAGGTCACCGGTCGCAAAGGCATCGGCGCGACCGAGGCAAAACATGAGAAAGATATCCGCCGTCCACGGACCAATGCCCGAGATGCTGGTCAGCGCCGCGTGCACCGCCGCGTCGTCGAGCGGGTCCAACGCTTCGAGGTCGAGCCCATTGACGGCGACAGCCGCAGCGATCGCGCGCAACGTCCGCACCTTCGAGGCCGACAGCCCCACGCCCCTCAAATCGGCATCGGACATCGTGAGAAGAACAGTCGCTTCGAACGGTTGCACCGCGACCGCTGTCCGAGTCCAGATCGCCGACGCACTGGCGACGGAAAGCTGTTGCCCGACGATGATGCGCGCCAAACCCTCGAACCCCGCCGGACGCCGCCGCAGTGGCGGAATGCCTGCCACTGCATGCATGCGGCGAAACACCGGGCATTTCCGACGCAAGGCGGTAACGCCCGCCGCCACGTCGGCGTCGGTCGCAATGACGCTGATCGGCGGGGCTCTATTGGGTCTGGATCGGTTCGACGCCATGCAGGGCTCCAGAGCGCGAAATGATACTGGTCACCCTAATCCGCTCGAGGGGGCGGGCACAACGCCCAGCCGGAGCGCGCGATGACGTCTCCCGAAACGCCCCATCGCCAACCGGTGCTGCGCTTTGCCCCCAGCCCGAATGGCGAACTGCATTTGGGCCACGCGCTGTCGGCGCTCGTCACCTACGAGACCGCTCAAAGGCTCGGGGGTCGTTTTCTGCTGCGGATCGAAGACATCGACCCCGTTCGCAGCCGCCGGGTCTGGATCGACGGCATCTTCCGCGACCTCGAATGGCTCGGGCTGTGCTGGGAAACGCCGGTGCTGCAGCAATCGGAGCATCTGGCCGACTATCGAACCGCCGCCGCCCATCTCGAGGCGATGGGCCTGCTCTATCCCTGTTTTGCCAGCCGCGCCGAGATTCTGGCTCTCACGCGGGACGGCCCGAGCGACCCCGACGGCGCGCCGCTATATCCGGGCCTGCATCGGCGCCTGCCGCGCGATGAGGTCGACCGTCGCAAG
>JANOKV010000545.1:0-1900 GCA_031419415.1 Hyphomicrobiales bacterium
ACGCTGGGGCTCGGCGCGTTCCTGGCCGCCAGCACCGGTGCGACGGTTGCCCTCAACCAGTGGAACCGCTGGTTTTTCGACGCTCTGGAAAAGAAAGACGTGGCCGGCGTTTGGTCGGCTGTTTTGGCCGCCGCCGCCATCGTTGCGGTGATGTCGGCCATCGGCGTCGGCATCGTGTTGGCGCGCGAGACGCTGCAAATCCGCTGGCGGGCTTGGCTGATCGACCGCCTCGTCGGGCGGTGGCTCGGCGAACGCCGGTTCTATCATCTCAATGCCACCCGCACGGAGCCGGCGAACCCCGAGTACCGCATCGCCGACGATACGCGCTGGGCCACCGAACCGCTGACGGATCTGGGCATCGGCCTCGTCATCGCGGTTCTGAGTGCGGCGGCGTTCATTTCCATTCTGTGGACGGTGGGCGGCTCCTATCCGCTCGTGATCGGGACCACGACGATCGTCATTCCGGCCTATATGGTGCTGGTCGCGCTGGGCTACGGCGCCATCATGTCACTGCTGATGTTGTGGATCGGGCGACCGCTGCCGTCACTCGTCTACGGCAAAAACGAGCGCGAGGGGGATTTCCGCTTCGCGCTCATGCGCCTGCGCGAGAACGCCGAGAGCGTGGCGCTGATGTCGGGCCATGGTTGCGAGCGGACGGCGCTGGCGGGCATGTTCGGCAATGTCGTGGATGCGTGGCTGTTGATCGTGCGGCGGCACGGCCGGGTGACCTGGATTACCAACGCCAGCGGACCCATGATCCCCATCGTGCCGCTGTTGTTCGCCGCACCCAAATATCTGTCGGGAGATTTTACGCTGGGCGAAGTCACGCAGCTGGCCGGCGCCTTCGTGGCCGTTCAAGGCGCCATTTCCTGGTTGGTGGACAACTTCAATCGCATTGCCGAGTGGTACGCCTCTGCGCGCCGCGTCATGGATATGGCCGATGCCTGCGATGCGACGGATGTCAGCCGCAGCCTCGCCGTGGCCACGATCACTGTCGCAGCGAGCCCTGACCGGAGCTTGAGGCTCGACAATGTGACTGTCACCGATCCGTTGGGCGTGCCCCTCGTTGCGGGCATCACCTTCACCGCTGAGCCCGGCACCAGTACGCACATCACCGGCGATACGAGCGTCGGCAAGACGACGCTGGTGCGCGCGCTGGCTGGCGTATGGGCTTGGGGTGGCGGCACGGTGCGGCTGCCCGACGGCGCCAGCATCATGATTCTACCGCAGAAGCCCTACCTACCCATCGGCACCCTGGTCGATGCCCTGGACTATGCGGGCGTTGGCGCGGTAGGCGCTACCGCCGACGCGCAATCGGCGCTCACGGACGTTGGTCTCGCCCACCTCGTCGGCGACGTGGCCAAGACGAAACGCTGGGACCAAGTCTTATCCAACGGTGAGCGCCAACGCTTGGCCATTGCGCGCCTCTTGCTCCACACCCCCGATATCGTTCTGCTCGACGATGCGTTGTCGGCATTGGATGCGGCCTCACAGATCGCGCTCATGAAAGTGCTGCGGGCGGGTTTGCCCAAGGCCATGATCATCAGTTTGGCCCAAGCCCAACCGCCACCAGGATTGCACGATCAAGTGCTGACCATGGTGAGCACCGGGACGGCCGCGACGCTCAAAACCGACGGTGCTTCGAAACTTCAACCCTCCCTCGAAGAGAAGGTGTGACCTGCGCCATGCTCAATTATTGGAAAGCGACCTGGAGCCTCGACGAAAAGCAGTGCCCCTGCGACATCCACTTCTGCGATTACCTCGAGGAGAAGGAGATACGGGGCAAGACCATTTTCCATTTCGGCACGGGCAACCATCACATCATGGGCCTGCGCAATGCCAAGAGCGGCCTCGACAATGCGATCTTAGGGATCACCGCCAGCGTCGAGGAATACCAGGA
>JANOKV010000546.1:0-2318 GCA_031419415.1 Hyphomicrobiales bacterium
CCGGTGCCATCAAGTCTGGCGGCACGACACGGCGCGCGGCGAAAATGGTCGTCGTCGACGTCGATCATCCCGATATCGAGTCATATATCGATTGGAAGGTGAAGGAGGAGCAGAAAGTCGCCGCCCTCGTCACCGGCTCCAAAATTTGCCAGAAGCGCTTGAAGGCCGTCATGGCGGCGTGCGTCAACTGCGAGGCGGATGGTGACGCCTGCTTCGATCCGGCGAAAAATCCCGCCCTCAAGCGCGCCATCAAGGAGGCGCGGCGTGATCAGGTGCCGCAGAACTACGTCCTGCGCGTGATCCAATTCGCCAAACAGGGCTACAAAGATATCGACTTCCCGACCTACGATACCGATTGGGACAGCGAAGCCTATCTCACCGTTTCCGGCCAGAACTCCAACAACTCGGTGCGCGTGACGGACGAATTCCTCGGCGCGGTGCTCGAGGATCGCGACTGGGACTTGAAGGCGCGCATTACGGGCAAGACGGTCAAGACACTCAAGGCCCGCGAGCTTTGGGAGAGCATTGGGCACGCGGCCTGGGCGTCGGCTGATCCGGGCATCCAATTCCACACGACGATCAACGACTGGCACACCTGCCCCCAATCGGGGCCGATCCGAGCGTCCAACCCGTGCTCGGAATACATGTTCCTCGACGACACGGCGTGCAATCTGGCGTCGCTCAATCTGATGGCGTTCCGGCAAGCCGGCGCGCAGGTTCGCGGCGGCGGTGAAGACGCCCAGGGTCGCGCGTCACGCGCGACAGAATCCACGTTCGACGTTGAAGGCTTCGAGCACTGCTGCCGTCTGTGGACGATGGTGCTCGAGATATCCGTGATGATGGCGCAATTTCCGAGCCGCCAGATCGCGGAGCTGTCCTACCGCTATCGCACCCTGGGGCTGGGCTTTGCCAACATCGGCGGTCTGCTGATGGCGTCCGGCATCGGCTATGACAGCGCCCAGGGGCGCGCCATCTGTGGCGCGATCTCGGCGGTCATGACAGGCGTCTCTTACGCGACCAGCGCCGAGATGGCGGGCGAGCTGGGGCCGTTCCCTGGCTACGACGCCAACGCTCAGGACATGTTGCGGGTCATCCGCAATCATCGTCGGGCCGCCTATGGTCATGCGGACGGCTACGAGGCTCTCGCGATTGCGCCTGTGCCGCTCGATCGCGCAGCCTGCCCAGATACTCGGCTGGTCGCAGCCGCTGCGCGGGCGTGGGACCGGGCGCTCGAATTGGGCCAGGAGCACGGATACCGCAATGCTCAGGCTTCGGTGATCGCGCCGACGGGCACGATCGGCCTCGTCATGGACTGCGACACGACCGGCATCGAACCGGACTTCGCCCTGGTCAAGTTCAAGAAGCTTGCCGGTGGCGGCTACTTCAAGATTATCAATCGGGCTGTCCCGGCCGCGCTGCGGTCGTTCGGCTACGGCGAGGCGCAAATTGCCGAAATCGAAGCCTACGCCGTGGGCCATGGCTCGCTGCGGCAGGCGCCTGGCATTAATTACGCGACGCTGAAAGCCAAGGGCTTCACCGACGAAGCGCTCGAAAAAGTCGAGGCGGCAGTCAAGAGCGCCTTCGATATCAAGTTCGCGTTCAACCGCTGGACACTGGGTGAAGAGTTCGTCGTTCACGCGTTGAAAGTGCCGAAGGAAGTGCTCGACCAACCGACTTTCGACCTGCTGACGCATTTGGGCTTTGCGCGACGCGACATGGATGCCGCCAATGAGCACGTCTGCGGAGCGATGACGCTGGAAGGCGCGCCGCACCTCAAGGCCGAGCATCTGCACGTGTTCGACTGCGCCAATCCGTGCGGTCGCAAAGGCAAACGCTTCCTATCGGTCGACAGTCACATTCACATGATGGCGGCGAGCCAGCCGTTCATCTCGGGTGCGATCTCGAAGACCATCAACATGCCCAACGATGCGACGGTGGAGGATTGCAAGCAATCCTACATGACGTCGTGGCGGTTGGCGTTGAAGGCGAACGCGCTTTATCGAGATGGCTCCAAGCTGTCACAGCCGCTCAACTCGCAGCTCCTGTCCGATGATGCCGACGAGGCCGAAGACGTGGCCGAACAGCTTCGCGCCGACAAGCCGTCGAATTTGCGCGCGGAGATTGCCGCCGAGCGAATCGTGGAGCGTATCATCGAGCGGGCCCGCGAGCGCGAGAAGCTGCCGTCCCGCCGCAAGAGCTATATCCAAAAGGCGACGGTCGGCGGCCACAAGGTCTACCTGCACACCGGTGAATACGACGACGGCCGATTGGGCGAAATTTTCATCGACATGCACAAGGAAGGCGCCGCCTTCCGCTCG
>JANOKV010000547.1:0-4188 GCA_031419415.1 Hyphomicrobiales bacterium
CCCCGCCACCGCCTTACCCAACATCGCACGCGTGTAAACATCCCGGCCGAAATCCTGCGGCCTCGTCTCGAGGCGCTCTTTGTGAACATTGTAAGCGTCGGCGAGCAAAACTTTGAATGCCAACAGCTCGTGACTGCGTTCTACATCGCCCAGGTCGATATCGACGATCTCGACGCCCAGCGCCCGGTAGATGTCGAGCGCCTGTGCTATCGCCGCTTCCAGCTCAGGCGCCAGACCATCGAAAAACCACCGCCGCTGCACACCGATCCGAAGGCCTGCGACCGGCCGATCCAGATCTGCCAACACATTGGGAACGGGGCGGTCTTCCGAAATCGGGTCTTCGCGATCGAACCCGGCGACGACGGCGAAAAGTCGGGCCACGTCGGACACGCGTTTAGCCATTGGCCCAACAGTATCGAACCAGGCTGAAACGGGGATCGTGCCTCGCGTCGAGATGCGCCCGATCGACGGTCGCAGCCCCGCAACTCCGCACAGCGCGGCAGGAATGCGGATCGAGCCGCCCGTGTCGGACCCGATCGATCCCGTACACATTCCGGCCGCCAACGATGCTCCTGATCCCCCGCTCGAGCCGCCCGGAATGCGGGTCGTATCCCACGGATTGCGCACGGGGCCGTAGTGAGTGCTCTGGCTGGTCGGGCCAAACACCCATTCGTGCAGGTTGGCCTTGCCGACGATGACGGCGCCGGCCTGTTTGAGGCGACTGACGATCGGCGCATCGCGGTTGGCGACATTACCGGCGAGGATCTTCGACCCGGCGGTCGTCGCCACACCCGCCATATCGATGCAATCCTTGATGGACAAGGTCATGCCGTCGAGAAGGCCACACCACGCGCCGTCGGCTCGCCGTCGATCGATGGCGGCGGCTGTTTCCATCGCATGCTCCGCCGTGACGGTGAGCATACCGCGCGTCGAGGGGTTCCATCGCTCGATGGCGTCGAGTGCGGTCCGAGTTTCGGCGACAGCTGTATGGGGGCGGGTCATTCGATTGGACTTTCTCTGGGCATCGTGTCGCCATCTATGCTGGCCCAGCCGGGAGGACCTCGCAAGCACGCCGGACCTCGACGCTCGGGTCCGCATCCGAGAAGGTGCGATAGCACTGGTGCTTTTCAACGACCTTCCGTAGACCGTCGTTTTAGTCCTACGAGAGAAAACCACGCCCATTCGAGTACTCGTCGTCGAGGATGAACCACTGCTCGCTTTCGATATCGCCCAACATTTGGGCGATGCCGGCTTTGAGGTTGTCGGCCCGGCAGCAACGGTGGAATGCGCACTGCGGCTGATCGGTGATATCGGATGTAACGCCGCCGTTCTCCACGTGAATCTCGGCCTCGAAACGGCAGAACCGGTGGCCGATGAGCTGTTGCGACGCGGCACGCCTTTCGCGATCTTGTCGGGATATTCGCGCGAACAGCATCCGCCTCTTTTCCATTCGGTCCCTTCGCCCACCAAACCCGCCCGACCCAATGATGTCATCGCGCTCCTGAGACGGCTGACCGCTGCATTGCCGCCCAACGGCGAGCAGACCGTCGCGTAGCTTCGCGCTAGGCGTGAAAATAACGCTCGATCGACACCACCAGGGTCGTGACGCCGATCAGCCCCAATGTGCCGAGCGCGGCGTTGCGATAGTGCCGAGAACCACCGTGAGCGAATGTCCGGCTGCCGAGCGCGGTCGCCAGAATATTTATGGGGATCAACAGGATTCCCATTGCCAGCGCCTTGCCCGTGAAGAGACCGTAGTACGTTAGCGGCAATACTGCCGACAGCGCCAAAGCCGTCATGAGGGCCAAGACGTTGCCGCGCTGTTGTCGGGGTTCGCCAGCCCGCGCCAGGGCCACCGCGACGACAGGCGGCCCTCCCATTCCAGAACTGCCTTGCAGGAGGCCGCCGGCAACCCCAGCGGCCAGCAGCGTCGTCAATGACGGCTTGCCTTTGAACGTCCATCCGAAAGCGAGCATGGCCACCATCAGCACCACCAGGACCGAGATCACGATCTTCATGACAGCCGGATCGATGGACACGAGCAGCCAAGCACCACACGGTGCGGCGAGAAAAATGGCGCATGCCACGGGAAACACGACCTTTCGCTCCCCATGGCGGATCGCTTCAGGCAGCAATTGTATGATGGCTGGTAGCCCCACGATGCTCGCAATTGCCACAGCCAGATGGGGCCCCATGGTCAACGTCAGCACCGGCACGATGACCAATGCGGCCCCAAATCCCACGAACCCACGAAGAAATCCCCCGACGAAGACAGCGCTGACGATCGCCATCAATCTCGCGTCGAGAACGAAATCCAAAGAATCACTCAAGCCCATGCCTCATCCGTTGCGGCCGTGAGAAGACCATATTGCAAGGTCGTACGGTAGTCGCCAGCGATAGGCCCAAACCATGCTGCGGATATTGTCGGCTGGCGGGAACCTGCGTAGTCTCCCGACCAACGCGAGATCGCGAGGGATTATAGCCATGCAGGACCCATCTAAATTCGATCGCGCCGTCGAGGATCTGGGCAATATTCTGGGTCTCGAGCACGTCAATACACGCGTGCCAGACCAGCATATCGCGACCATATTTTACGTCATGGGCCTTGGCCTGACGCGCGATCCCTATCTCATGACCGGGATCGGCAACATGTGGATCAATGTCGGGCGCAGCCAATTCCATCTGCCAACCGGGGAACCGCAGGTTCTGCGTGGACATACCGGCCTCGTCATCCCCGATCGGCGGGCTTTGCTCGACCGGCTGGAAAGCCTGCGCCAACCGCTCGCAGGCACAATGTTCGGCTTTCATGCGATGGATACATTCGTCGAGGCGACCTGTCCTTGGGGAAATCGCGTGCGCTGCTACGAGCCGGGGTCACGGTTCGGGCGCATGCAGCTCGGCATGCCTTATGTCGAAATCGATGCCGCTCGCGGAACGGTCGACGGCATCGTGCGCTTTTATGCCGAGATCATCGGTTGCAGCGGGACTGTCGATGAGGGCTCGGGAGGCCGGTCGGCACGCATCGCCGTGGGGCCCGACCAGCAGTTGATCTTTCGCGAAGCCGATATGCGACCATCCGGCTTCGATGGCCATCATATCGCGATCTATATTGCCGACTTCTCCGGTCCCTATCAGAAACTTCTGGCGCGCGGACTCGTCAGCCGAGAAGACGACCAACATCAATACCGTTTCCAAGAGATCTGCGATCCGCGCGACGGACGGCCGCTGTGCACGATCGAGCACGAAGTGCGCAGTCTGCGTCATCCACTGTACGCGCGACCGCTGATCAATCGCAATCCAGCGCAGAGCAACCGGGTTTTTGCACCGGGGTATGAAGAACAGCGCTGGGCCACTCCTTTCAGCGGGTGAGCGACCGCTTCCGTTTGGCCTTGAGAATGGGAACGCCGCATGGACACCAGAACGAGCGACGACCCCGTGAGGCGTGCCAGGGCACTGGGCCCCAGCATCGAAGCCGCCGGCGACGAGGTCGAGCGGACGCGACGCATCCCAGAACCGTTGCTGACCCAACTCTTCGAAGCGCGGCTGTTTCGTCTCTTGCTGCCACGTTCGGTCGGAGGCGAGCAAGTCGATCCCGGCGCATATTTCGCCGCGATCGAGGAGGTCTCGCGACACGATGCTTCGATCGGCTGGAACATGTTCGTGTCGAACAGTTCGGCCCTGATTGCACCGTTCCTGGAGCCCGATACGGCACGCACCATCTTTGCCAGTCCCCGCACCGTCATTGCGTGGGGGCCACCCAATGCCTGCGAGCTACAAGCCGCACCCGGCGGTTATCGGGTCACGGGGCGCTGGGACTTCGCCAGCGGATGCCGGCAGGCAAACTGGATGGGTGCCCATGCCCACGTGCGGGAAGCCGATGGCGCGCTCCGCAAGAACGCCGCTGGCCGCCCGACCGTGCGCACGGTGCTGTTTCCAGTCGACCAAGCAATACTGCTCGATACCTGGAATACGATCGGACTGCGCGGCACGGCGTCCGACGGCTACACGGTCGAGGACGTGTTCGTCGCCGAAGCGTTCAGCGCGACGCGCGAAGACCCGAGGTTGCGTCGCGAGCGCGGCCCGCTCTATGCCTTCACCATGCAAGGTCTTTATGCCGTCGGTGTCGCCGGCGTGGCTCTTGGCACGGCACGGGCGATGCTAGCGGAATTCAACACCTTGGCGCGGCGC
>JANOKV010000548.1:0-1883 GCA_031419415.1 Hyphomicrobiales bacterium
CGTGAAGGGCGATTTTTTCGGCCCCTTCGCCTCGGCTGGCGCGGTCAACCGGGCAGTCAACACCCTGCAGCGCGCGTTCCTTCTGCGCACCTGTTCCGACAGCGTCTACGAGAGCCGGACCCGCCCTTGTCTTCTCCACCAGATCAAGCGCTGTTCGGCCCCCTGCACGGGTGAGATTGCGCCACCCGATTACATGCGGCTGGCCGACGAAGCCTCGCGCTTTCTGCGCGGGGAAAGCCAGGAGGTTCGCCGGCAACTCCAGGACGGGATGATGCAGGCGGCCGAAAAGCTCGAGTACGAGCGCGCGGCTGCCTTTCGCAACCGGCTGCAAGCGATCGCCCACGTCACGGCAGACCAGTCGATCAACCCGGAAAACCTCGAAGAAGCCGACATCTTCGCGGCCCACCAAGATGGTGGGCAAACCTGCATTCAGGTGTTCTTCTTCCGCACGGGGCAGAATTGGGGCAACCGCGCCTATTTCCCAAAGGCCGATCGCTCGCTGCCGGTCGAGGAGGTGCTGGAAGCCTTCGTCGCGCAGTTCTACGACGATAAGCCCGTCCCACGACTGATCCTGGCGAGCCACGCGTTCGCGACACGCGAGCTGATGGCGGAGGCGTTGAGCATCAAGGCGGAGCGGCGCACCGAAATCCGCGTGCCGCAGCGTGGCTCGAAGACGGGCCTCGTCGAGCACGCGCTAGCCAACGCGCGCGAGGCGCTCGGGCGACGTTTGGCGGAAAGCTCGTCCCAGCGCCATTTGCTTGCAGCGCTGGCCGAGCGGTTCGGCCTGGAGCGCCCGCCGCGCCGCATCGAGGTGTTCGACAACAGCCATATCATGGGCGCCAATGCCGTCGGCGGTATGATCGTCGCTGGCCCGCAGGGTTTCGTCAAAGGGCAGTACCGCAAGTTCAATATCAAGTGGCAGGGCACGACGCCAGGCGATGATTACGCAATGATGCGTGAAGTCCTGACGCGGCGCTTCAAACGGCTGGTGTTGGACGAAACGGCGGCGGCCGCCACTGAAGGCGCCGCCGCGACGTCCGCAGGGTCCGAGGAGAACGCTGGAAGTGTAGCGGTGGGCGCACCCTCGGGATCGCGACTGCTGCCGGCCGCCCCGCCCCCGCGCGGCGAGCGGGGAGCCGATGCGATCGCCTTCGGTACATTGCGCACCGACCCGGCGGTCGGACCGACCCCCTCGAGCAGCGATCGCTCCGACGAGGCCGAGGACGGGCTGGCCGGCGACGTGCCCGACCGGCCCGATCTGGTTTTGATCGATGGCGGGCTGGGGCAACTCAAGGTGGCGTGCGAGGTGCTCGCGGATCTGGGCGTGACCGACGTGACGCTGATCGGGGTCGCCAAAGGCCCCGATCGCGACGCCGGACGCGAGCATTTCCATTTTCCCGATCGCGGCGCACCGCTGATGCTCGAGCCGCGCGATCCGGTGCTTTATTTCGTGCAACGCCTACGCGATGAAGCCCACCGCTTCGCCATTGGCGCCCATCGAGCCAAGCGATCGAAGGCAATCGGCGTCAACCCGCTGGATGAAATCCCGGGCATCGGACCCAACCGCAAGAGCGCCCTCATGCAGCATTTCGGTTCGGCGAAGGCCGTCTCCCGCGCCGGTGTTTCGGATTTGCTGGCCGTGGAAGGCATCTCTGCGGAGTTGGCGCGCAAGGTCTATGACTTCTTCCACGAGAAAGACTGACCGCCTGGCCTGGTCCTCGACGACCCGCAACCGCGCACCGGCGATCAGACCGGTACGGCGCGGCTGGCATTGAAGGCGATGCGCACGCGGGCGCCGTGAGGACAGACATCTGTGATTTCGAGCCTGCCGCCGTTCGCCTCGGCCAAGGCGCGAATGAGGCGCAGGCCCAACCCGCCCTCGG
>JANOKV010000549.1:0-4790 GCA_031419415.1 Hyphomicrobiales bacterium
GCCCCACTCGGGGCTGTGCGTGTGGGCATTGGCAGCGGAGACGCAAGCCGAAGCGGAGCACCATTTCCAGTCACGCGCCCGGTTCCGCTTGTTGCGCGACCGGGGCATTTTCGGCGCCCTCGAGTCGCCCGAGGCTGCGGCGGCTTACGCCTACACCGATGCCGAACGGGCGCGCATGGCCGAGAACCGCAACCGGAATTTCGTTGGGACGGGCACGGACGTGGCGGCGCGAATCCGTGCCTTGGCCGAGCGTCTGGACATACAGGAGATGGCGATCGTCACCTGGGCCTGGGACGAAGAGGTGCGCAAGACGAGCTACCGGTTGATCCTGGAAGCGATGCGTAAGGGTTAGGCCGATCCGCTCAGGGTGTTTCCACTTTCGCAGCAGATGCGTTCGCAAGGTCACGGGCTTGGACGGCGTCGCCCGCCTCGTACCAGGCTCGACTGCGGTTGACGACGGCGACGAGCGTCAGCATGACCGGCACTTCGATCAGCACGCCCACCACCGTGGCGAGTGCCGCGCCCGAGCTGAACCCGAAAAGGCTGATGGCGGCCGCCACCGCCAACTCGAAGAAATTGCTGGCGCCGATGAGCGCCGATGGCCCCGCGATGCAGTGGGCCTCACCGGTGACACGGTTGAGCAGGTAGGTGAGGGCGAAAATAAAATAGGTCTGGAACAGGATGGGCACGGCAAGCAGCACGATGACCAACGGCTGCGCCAGGAGTTGTTCGCCCTGGAAGGCGAACAACAGAACCAAGGTCGCCAGAAGCGCCGAGATCGAGAGGGGCTGCAGCGTTTGAATGAGCCCGTCCAACTTCGGCTGGCCCCCTGCGCTCAACCATTTGCGGCGGACGATTTGCGCAATGATGACGGGCACGACGATATAGAGCACGACAGAGAGGACCAGCGTACCCCAGGGCACGATGATGGCTGACAAGCCGAGCAGCAGCGCGACGATAGGCGCGAAGGCTAAGACCATCACCATATCGTTGAGCGCCACCTGGCTGAGCGTGAACAGCGGCTCGCCCTTTGTCAGATTGCTCCAGACGAAGACCATGGCGGTGCAGGGCGCGGCGCCCAGGAGAATGAGCCCGGCGATATAACTGTCGACCTGCGATGCCGGCAGCAGCGGCCGAAACAACCACCCGATGAAGAACCAGGCGAGCAGCGCCATGGTGAAGGGCTTCACGAGCCAATTTGCCGCCAGCGTGACCCCGATCCCGCGCCAATGAACGGCTATGCTCGAGAGCGCCGCAAGATCGATTTTGACCAGCATCGGGATGATCATCAACCAGACGAGGAGCGCGACGGGGATGTTGACCTTGGCGATCTCTGCGCCGCCGATGGCCTGGAATACCGTCGGAAAATAATGCCCCAGCCCTACACCGACGACGATGCAGGCGGCGACCCAAGCCGTCAGATAGCGCTCGAATGTCGACATGATCCCCTCATTTGGTGCGGGCAGAGTGGGCGACGCGGAACCGCATGCAGGCGCTTGTCTTCGAGGGTTTCGGGTTCGAAGGCAAGCGGGCGGCAGTGCCCCGCCGTCGACCTGACCGGAACCCGAGCGTGCAGCTGCCCGTTGAATGGCCGAGCTGTCGTAACCGAGGTGTGACACGCCGCGATCCAAGGCTGAATATTTCATGGCAAATGCGGACATGGCAGATCAGTCCGATAGGGCTCCGGCGGCTCAGCGTCAATCCACACGTGAACCGGAATTAACGCTCGCAGTCTGGACCGACACGACGATCGTCGGGATTGTTGCCGAGAAAATCCTGCTTGCCTGGCTTCGCAATCGGCGTCAGCTGTTCTTTCCGTTCGCCATGGATTTACGTCGGCTCGATCCTGACCAGTTCGATCTGCTCGTCCATGCTATGATCGCGGCGGCGCGTTCCGATGGATCGCCGGACAGCCGTGACCGGCATCGCATCGATGCAGCTCTCGAGCGCTTGGGCGCCCAAGACGACGATCATCATCGTGTTCGCTATGGCGCACTCGCTCATTCCAAGCCTCTCGACGAAATTTTGGGTCGGGTTCACGATGCGCAGGCCGGTGCGCTCGTGTATGCGGCGTCACTTCTGGTTCTCGACGTTCGCAAAACCGTGAACCGCCGTTACCTCGACTATTTGGCTGCAAGGTTGAACCTTTCCGACGAGCTGATCGCCAGTCTCGAGACGCGCTTTCAATCGGCGGGTTGAGAGGGGGGCGGAACCGCTGATGGCGCATCCGTTTCTGCATTCGGCGCAGCATCCAACGAACCGATCAGGCTTTCGAGCCCCCGCTGTACGATTTCGGAATCGACCAGCAATCGGCGCGACACATCCGACAATGTCATCCACCCGATCATCGAGCCGCCTTCAACCACCGGCAATCTGCGAATGTTGTGGGCCGCCATCAAATCCATCGCCGAGCTTATGGGGTCATCGGGGCGGCAGGTGAACACGTGCCGAGTCGACACGTCGATGACGCGTGTGCGGCGAGGATCGCGCCCCTCCGCCACCAGGCGATAGATGAGGTCTCGATCCGTGATTATTCCCACGAGCTCGGCCGCAGAACCGACGGGCAGCGCACTGACGTCGAGTTCGCCCATCAGGGTTGCGGCATCTTGGGTCGTGGCGTGCGGAGCTATGAACTCCACCGTGCGGATCATCATATCGGCGACTTTCATGCTGGATCCTCTTGCTTCATCGCGCCACGAGCGGCCACACCAGCGCGATCATCGGGACGCCGACCACCACGACGAGAACGGACAGCGGTAGACCGAGCTTCCAATAATCTTTGAATTGGTAGCCCCCCGGTCCCATGACCAGCGTGTTGCACTGATGGCCGAATGGGGTGAGAAAATCGCAGGCCGCGCCGACGGCGACGGCCATGAGAAAGGGATCGGGATTGAGCCCAAGCTTCGCCGCCAGGCTCGCCGCGATGGGCGCCATGACGAGCACAGTCGCTGCATTGTTGAGGAACGGCGTCACGGCCATCGCCGCCAGCAGGATCAAGAGTAATGCACCGCTGGCAGGCAGCCCATGCGCGGCAACTGAGAGCCAACCCGCAATGAGGTCGGTTGCGCCCGTCGTTCGCACAGCCTCGCTCACCGGGATCAGCGCGCCCAGAAGGATCAGAATTGGCCATTCGATCGCGTCGTAGGCTTCGCGCAGCGATAGCGCCTTGCTCATCATGATAGCGAGGCAGGCGCCGAAGAAGGCGACGGTGATGGGGAGTATGCCGAAAGCGATCATACCTACGGTTGCGACCAGAATGGCCAGCGGGATCCATCGACGCCGGTCTCTCCCCAAAACGACATCGCGTTCCGCCAACGGCAAGACACCGAGCGAGGTCAGAGCGTCGGGCAGAATATCGAAGCGGCCCTGAAGAACCACGACATCGCCCGCCTGAAAGCGGACCGAGCGTAAGCGCTGCGTGATGCGCTCCCCCGAACGGCTGATGGCCAACAGATTGATCTGATAGATTTCGCGAAGCTTCAAAAGCATCGCCGTGGACCCGATCAAGGGGCTGTCGGAGGTCACGACACCCTCGATGACGCCGACTTCGTCTTCGCTGCCTTCGCCGGGCGCATCGGCGCCCTGTCCGGAGAGCGCCAGACCGCCTCGAACGACAACGCGTTCCAGGGCCTCGGGATTGCCACGCAAGAGCAGCACGTCACCGGCTTGCAGCAACAGGGCCGGCGTCGGCTCGTAGCGGCGAAAGCGTTCGCGCACTACGGTGGTCAACGTCACCTCGCCTTCACCCAGCGCCGCCACCTCGATCGCCCGTTTCCCGACGGCTGGCGAGTTCTCGAGCACCTTGGCTTCCAGCACATAGTTTTCGATATTGATGGCGGTATCGAGGGATACGCCCGATTTGCGATCTTTCGGCAGAATCCAGTAGGCAAACGTCAAATAGACGAGACCCACCGCCGCAATGACCAGGCCCACCGGGGCGTAATCGAACATGGCGAACGGCTTGCCGACGATTTCCTCTCGCACGCGGGAGACGATGACATTGGGCGACGTGCCGACCAGCGTTATGAGCCCGCCGATGAGGGATCCGAATGCCAGCGGCATGAGCAACTGAGAGGGCGACGTGCCGGATCGTTTGGCCATTTGGAACGCCACAGGGATGAGGATGGCGAGCGCGCCCACGTTCTTGATGAACGTCGACAGGACAATGGCTGCTGTGACGAGGACGAAAACCTGCACGCGCGTAGTGACGAGATAGGGCCTGAGAGGGCGAAGAATTTGTTCCATAACGCCGGATTTGGCGACGGCTGCGCTGACCACGAGGGCTGTAGCAACGATGATGACCACATCGTCGCCGAAGCCGGTGAACGCTTTGTTGGCAGGGACGATGCCGACGATGATCGACGCGAACAGCGCCAGCATGGCCACGACGTCATAGCGCAGCCGCCCCCACACGAAGAGGATCATCATCATTGCGACGATGCCGAAGGCTGACGCTTGCGCCAACGTCATCGTAAACGCGCTCGGCGTCGCGCAACAATCGATGTCGCCATGGCTTTTCTCCAGGATGGGCGTGGGCTCGGCGCTCGCGGCGTGGCGGAGGTTTCGGCGGCAATGCTCCGGTCGGCTTCGCATGAGAACGGCGCAGGGGCGGGTGCTGTTCCGTCGCGCGGGTGCGGTCCAGGGGAAAAATGTAAGCGCCGGAGACAAAGTCCCTCACTGAGGCGGCCGATTCGTTCGGTTGCGCCGGAGTAAAATTCCGGCAGTGGTGAGCCCTGTGCCGCGTTCGGCCGAGGGCGGGGGATGCTGGACGTGGACACATATTTGAAGGT
>JANOKV010000550.1:0-2871 GCA_031419415.1 Hyphomicrobiales bacterium
AGCGCCGTACAAAAGCATGTTCGACCTGATCGGGAAAATCGATATCCGTGAAGATTACGACTACAAGGCGATGAGAGCCGGTGATGTCACATCTGATTGATACATCGCTTTGGATCGAGATGTACAAAGATCGGACTGGCAAACTGGGTTTGGCTATCGAGGCCCAATTCAGCTCGAAAGACCTTGTTTTCGCACGTCCGATTGGACTGGAAATCCTGCAGGGGTGCTCGACTCAGCAACAGTACGACCTGACCAGAGAGTATCTTGCCGCTCAGACGTTCATCGAAATGTCTCCGGATACATGGGTCGAAGCCAGCCGCATTTACTTCGATCTCAAGCGCGCAGGAAAAACCGTGAGGAGCAGCTTGGATTGCTGTATCGCGCAATTGGCCATCGAAAATGGGATCGATCTCATCCACAACGATCGAGACTTCGAAGCAATCGCCACCATACGCCCCCTAAAACATCGCCGTATCGATCTGAGCAAGGTTTGAAATGACCACCCCTTCTGGTTCCTCCTTCATCAATGTCGGTGAGCGCACGAACGTCACGGGCTCGGCGAAGTTTCGCAAGCTGATCGAGGCCAACGACTATCAGGCGGCCCTCGTCGTCGCGCGCCAGCAGGTGGAGGCGGGCGCCCAGATCATCGACGTGAATATGGACGAAGGCCTGCTCGACAGCGAAAAGGCGATGACCACGTTTCTCAATATGATCGCGTCTGAGCCCGATATCTCGCGCGTGCCCGTGATGATCGACAGCTCGAAATGGTCGGTGATCGAGGCGGGCCTGAAATGCGTGCAGGGCAAGGCGATCGTCAATTCGATCTCGATGAAGGAGGGGGAGGAGGCGTTCCTCGACCATGCGCGCAAAGTGCTGCGCTATGGGGCCGCCGTCGTCGTCATGGCCTTCGACGAAAAGGGCCAAGCCGACACCGTCGAGCGCAAGATCGATATCTGCACGCGCGCCTATGAGCTGCTGACGCAGAAAATAGGGTTTCCGCCCGAGGACATCATCTTCGACCCGAATATCTTCGCGGTGGCGACCGGCATCGAGGAGCACAACGGCTATGGCGTCGCCTTCATCGAAGCGACGCGCGAGATCAAGCGGCGGTTTCCGTTGGTGCACATCTCGGGCGGCGTTTCCAACTTGTCGTTCTCGTTCCGCGGCAACGAGCCGATGCGCGAGGCGATGCACTCCGTTTTCCTCTACCATGCCATCGCAGCCGGCATGGACATGGGGATCGTCAACGCGGGCCAGCTCACCGTCTATGACGACATCCCGGCCGACCTGCGCGAGCTGGTCGAGGATGTGATCCTCGATCGCCGCCCGGACGGCACGGAGCGTCTGCTCGATGCAGCGGCCCGTTTCAAAGGCGAAGGCGCAAAGAAAAAGGAAGTGGACTTGAGTTGGCGCGAGGCGCCGGTCGCCAAGCGGCTGGCGCATGCGCTGGTGCACGGCATCACGGAATTCATCGAGGTGGACACCGAGGCCGCGCGCCAGGAGGCCGACAAGCCGCTGCACGTCATCGAAGGCCCGCTGATGGCCGGCATGAACGTCGTCGGCGATCTCTTCGGCGCGGGCAAGATGTTCCTGCCACAGGTCGTCAAATCGGCGCGCGTGATGAAGCAGGCGGTCGCCTATCTGCAACCTTATCTCGAGGCCGAAAAGAAACTCTCCGGCCTCGATCAGAAGCCGGCGGCCGGCAAAGTCGTCATGGCGACCGTCAAAGGGGATGTGCACGACATCGGCAAGAACATCGTGGGCGTCGTGCTCCAGTGCAACAACTACGAGGTCGTCGATTTGGGTGTCATGGTGTCGGCGCAGAGAATTCTCGAGGCCGCGCGGCGCGAGAAGGCCGATATCATCGGGCTTTCCGGGTTAATCACGCCCTCGCTCGACGAGATGTGCTTCGTCGCCGCCGAGATGGAGCGTGAAGGTTTCGACATCCCTCTGCTGATCGGTGGCGCCACCACAAGTCGCGTCCACACGGCAGTCAAGATCAGTCCGAACTATCGACGCGGCCAAGCCATCTACGTCACGGACGCCAGCCGCGCTGTCGGCGTCGTCTCGAACCTGCTCTCGCCGACTGCGCGCGACGGTTACGTTCAAGGCATCGAGGCTGAATACGTCAAGGTTCGTGATGCGCACACGCGCAGCGAGGCCACCAAGCGGCGCATTACGATCCGCACCGCGCGTGACAATCGCATGAAGCTCGATTGGATGAAGGCGCGCCCCAAGAAGCCCTCCTTCATCGGCACGCGGTCGTTCGCCGATTACGATCTGGCCGAGCTCGTCCGTTACATCGATTGGACCCCGTTTTTCCAGACCTGGGAACTGACGGGCCGCTACCCGCGCATTCTCGACGACAATGTCGTGGGCACGGAGGCGCGCAAACTCTTCGCCGATGCCAAAGCCATGCTCGAGCGGCTGGTTGCCGAGCGCTGGGTGAAGGCCAATGCCGTTATCGGGTTTTGGCCGGCGAATTCGATCGGCGACGACATCGAAGTCTATGCCGACGATGCCCGCGCCGCGCCAATCGCCACCCTGCACACGCTGCGCCAACAGATCGCCCGGGATCAGGGACGGGACCGGGCGCACACGGCGCTCGCTGATTTCATCGCGCCGAAGGCCTCGAAAGTGGCCGACTGGATCGGGGGCTTTGCGGTCACCACCGGCATTGGCGAGGACGAGGCGATCGAGCGCCACATCGCCAAGACCGACGACTATGGACGCATCATGATGAAGGCGCTCTGCGATCGGCTGGCGGAAGCGTTCGCCGAACGCATGCACGAGCGCGTTCGCCGCCAGCTCTGGGGCTACATTCCTGGCGAACGGCTCACCGTCGACGAACTGATCTCGGAGAAATACCAG
>JANOKV010000551.1:0-1521 GCA_031419415.1 Hyphomicrobiales bacterium
CACAGAAAAAATCGCCAACGCGCAAGACTCCGTGACAAAACCAATCCCGCTCGCTTATAGAAGTCGCGGTGAAAAACAACGGGGGGATCGATGGATCTGGGTTGGCTCGGTATTCAAATGACGGCGGAGTTCTGGGCTGCACTCGGCCAGATCATGCTGATCAATCTCATTCTGTCCGGCGACAACGCGGTCGTGATCGCGTTGGCCTGTCGTGGACTTCCACCGTCGCAGCGCAGCATGGGCATCATGCTCGGCGCCCTTGTCGCCATCGTCATGCGCGTCGTCTTCACGGTCGTCGCCACGCAGTTGCTGGCCGTTCCCTGGTTGATGACCATCGGCAGCCTGCTGCTCTTCTGGATCGCGATCAAACTGCTGGTCGAGGACGGAGAAGAAAAGAACGTCCAGGAATCGAGCAATGTCTGGGGCGCGGTGCGCACCATCGCCATCGCCGACCTCGTCATGAGCCTCGACAACGTGGTGGCGATCGCTGCCGCTGCAAAAGGCAACTGGACGCTGATCATCATCGGTCTCCTGACTTCGATGCCGTTGATTATCTTCGGTGCGACGCTCGTCATGTGGTTGTTGACGAAAGCCCCAGCGCTGGTTTGGGCGGGGGCCGCCCTCCTCGGCTGGATTGCCGGTGAGCTCATTGTCAGCGATCCCGCGATTTTGCGGATCCTGGAAGGCTGGAATGCGGCGTGGGTCTACACGCCCGATCCGAAGGAAACGACCAAAGCGGTGCTCTCGGTCATCAAGTACGGAGCGGCGACGGTCGGCGCCGTGTTCGTGATCGTCGTGGGCTGGCTGCTGCGAAAGCGGCACGCGATGGCGGCAGCGGCGCACTGATCACTGCGCCTGACGCAGGAATGATCGCATCTGGGGGAGGGCGGCGCGAGCCGCCCTTTTCGTGGGCGCAGGGGCAGGGTTGCGGCGGACGGTTGGTGGTGTATTGTATACCAGTTAATCCGACTGTCCCTCACCGGCCTCGTATCAGATGTCCTCGACAGTTCTCGAAATCGCGCCGATCGCTGAAAGCCAGAGCTTGAAGTCGCGCGCCTACGACGCGCTGCGATCCGCGATCCTGAAGATGAACATTTATGCGCCCGATGCCGAACTGCGGCTCGACGAGCGCGACCTTTCGTTGCGCTTCGGCGTCAGTCGCACACCTCTGCGCGAGGCTTTGGCTCAGCTCGATTCCGAAGGTCTGGTGCGCATCGCGCCCCGTCGCGGCATTTTCATCGTGCGCAAGACCAAGGCCGAAGTCCTGGACATGATCACCGTCTGGGCCGCGCTCGAGAGCATGGCGGCGCGCTTGGCGACGGCTGCGGCGACGGATGCCGAGATCGCCTGCCTCCACCCCCTCGTCGACACCTTTTCGACGGATCAGGTGGCCGCGAAGATGGGCGAGTACTCCGATGCCAACATCGCCTTCCATCAGGCGATCATTGGTCTGGGCAAGTGCCCGCTTCTGGCCGAACTCACCGACAACCTCTTTTTTCACGTGCGCGCCATTCGCCAGAG